>JBDGSU010000052.1:0-14461 GCA_042217395.1 Halosimplex sp. | reverse complement strand
AGATGATGTACACCTCGGGGTGGCCGAAAAACCAGAAGAGGTGCTGCCAGAGCATGGGCGAACCGCCGTCGACGGTGAAGAAGGTGGTGCCGAGGTTGCGGTCGAGCAACAGCATGACGATGGCGCTGCCCAGGAGCGGGAACGCGAAGACGATGATGCCGCTGGTCGTCAGCATGTTCCACGAGAAGATGTCCAGCGTCGCCCACGAGACGTCCTCGCTGCGCTCGTAGACGACGGTGACGACGAAGTTGATCGCGCCGACGGTCGTCGCGATGCCGCTGAGGTGCAGGCCGAGGAGGAGCAGGTCCAGTTGCGGGTTGTTCGTCGTGGTCGATAGCGGCGTGTACAGCGTCCAGCCCACCGAGACCTCCTCGAAGGACTGGAACAGGCCCACCAGCGGCGCGTCGGAGACGGCGCCGAGCACCTGCGAGGCGACCTGCGCGAACAGGCCGGCGCGCGCGAGCAGCAGCGACGGCGGGAGCAACCAGAAGCCGACGGCGTTCAGCCGCGGGAACGCCATGTCGTCGGCGCCGACGAGCAGCGGCAGGAAGTAGTTCCCGATGCCGAAGAAGACGGGCGTGACGAAGAAGAACAGCATCGTCAGCCCGTGCATCGTGAAGAGGGCGTTGTAGGTCCGTTCGGACCAGATGTCGGCAGTCGGCGTGAGCAGTTCCGTCCGGAGCATCATCGCGTCGATACCGCCCCAGACGGCCGCGACCGTCCCCAGCGCGATATACAGCAGCCCGATGTCGCGGTGGTCGGTCGTCGTCAGCCACCGCAGCGCGCCGGCCTTGAGCGTCGCGACGTCGACGGCGATCTCCCGATTCGGAGGGTAGCCGCCGTCCGAGACCCGCCCCGGGGAGCCGCGCGGCAACAGGCGCGACAGGACGCCGTCGGCCGCGCCGCGGCGCGGTCCGCGGTAGACGAGCGCACCGAACGCGACGAGCGCGACGAGCGCGACCAGTTCGACGAGTACTCGGTCCATCTGTGGTGTGTGTGGCCCGGCGACGGTCGGCGAGCGGCCGTCGGAACCGGGCGAGGATCCCGTCCCAACGTGACGACTGGATAGACAATAAAACCGCGTGCCGGGTCCGATCGTCGACCGGTCGCCAGTGCAGTCGGTCGGCCAGCCGGGGCGGCGACCGGCCGGTCGGGTTCTCGGTAGCGAGCGGCTTCGTCGCGCCGGAAACCTGTCACGCCGACATGCATTTGAGGCTGGTGGACGTGCCCTCACGCATGGACCGACGCCGGGCGATGACGGGCGGATTCCTCGCGCTCGCGGCGCTGGCGGTCGCGCCGGCGCCGGCGGCCGCTCAGTCGGTGACGCGCCGGCTCGTCGACGAACTGAACGTCCAGCTCGTCTACGTGGCGCTGCCGCTGGCGCTGCTGGTCGAGGTGATCCTCGTCACCGCCGTCGTCCGCTTTCGCGACAACGACGACCCGCAGCCGACCGCGCCGGACCCGGCCCTGGAGGTCACGTGGACGGTGGCGACGGGCGTCATCCTGCTGTTCGTCGGCTTCTCGGCGTACACCGTGCTCGGCAACCCGTACATCGCGGCCAGCCCGTCGGTCGAGCGGGTCGGGGCTCAGCCGACCGACCTGCCCGACGACGCGGTCGTCGTCGACGTGGTCGCCTACCAGTGGGGCCGGGAGCTGCGCTACCCGTCGGCCAACGTCACCGCGCAGTCGCTGCTGGTCGTGCCCAACGGGACCGACGCGTACTTCAGACTCACCTCCGCCGACGTGGTCCACTCGCTGTTCGTCCCCGCCTTCGGCGTCAAACAGGACGCGTTCCCCGGACAGACGACCTCGGCCCGGACGCGCCCGACCGAGCGGGGCCGCTTTCGCCTGTACTGCACCGAGTTCTGCGGCGAGGGCCACTCGCGGATGCGCGGCACCGTCGCCGTCGTGACCCCCGACCGCTACCGGGCGTGGCTCGACGCCCACCGCGGCGAGTCCAACGTCACGACGCCCCCGAACGTCACCGCCTCGCCGCCCGACGGGCCGGCCGCGGTCGAGTCGCCCGCGGTCGCTCCCACCTGAGTCCGGCCGCGACGCCGGACGCCCGTCGGGCGCCGTCGCCGACAGTTCGGTAGGCCGACAGCCGCGCCGCGATCGGGATCCCGGAGATCGGTGGACGGCGCGGCGAAATCGGAGGTCCGACCGCCGGCCCCGGCGCGGATCTGCCGGGTCCGTTTCACTTTCGCCGCGACTGGCAAACGGTTAAGTGGTGCGCGGAGCGTGGTGAAAGTAATGACGGAGGACCCCGAGGAGGGGATGCTGTCGTGGGACGAGTCGGTGTTCCGCGACGAACACGTCTTCGAGATCGACTACCTGCCGGAGACGTTTCTCCACCGCGACACGCAGATGGAGACGCTGAAGTACGCGCTCCGGCCCGCGGTCCGGGGGTCGCGCCCGCTGAACGTCGTCGCGCGGGGGCCGCCCGGCACCGGCAAGACCACCGCCGTCCAGAAGCTCTTCGGCGAGCTGCAGGCCCAGACCGACGTGAAGACGGTGCGGGTGAACTGCCAGGTGAACTCCACCCGGTACTCCGTGTTCTCCCGGCTGTTCGAGAGCGTCTTCGACTACGAACCGCCCTCCTCGGGGATATCCTTCAAGAAGCTCTTCTCTCAGATCACCGACCAGCTCGTCGTCGACGACCGCGTCCTGGCCGTGGCGCTCGACGACGTGAACTACCTCTTCTACGAGGACGAGGCCTCCGACACCCTCTATTCGCTCCTCCGGGCGCACGAGGAGCAGGGCGGCGCGAAGATCGGCGTCATCTGCGTCTCTTCGGACCTGGACCTCGACGTCATCGACGAGCTCGACACGCGCGTCCAGAGCGTCTTCCGGCCGGAGGACGTCTACTTCCCGAAGTACGACGAGGTCGAGATCGTCGACATCCTCGGGGAGCGCGTCGACCGGGGATTCCACGAGGGGGTCATGGACGCGCCCGTCCTCGACCGGGTCGCCGAGTGCACCGCCGAGCAGGGCGGCGACCTGCGCGTCGGCATCGACCTCCTCCGGCGCGCGGGCCTGAACGCCGAGATGCGCGCCAGCCGCGAGATCGAGCTGGAGGACGTCGAGAAGGCCTACGACAAGTCCAAGTACGTCCACCTCTCGCGGCGCCTGCAGGAGCTCTCCGACACCGAGAGCGCCCTCCTCGAAGTGATCGCCGAGCACGACGGCAAGCGCGCCGGCGACATCTACGACGCGTTCAACGACGAGACCGGGCTGGGCTACACCCGCTACTCCGAAGTGACGAACAAGTTAGACCAGCTCGGACTCATCACCGCCCGGTACGCCGACGTCGAGGGCCGCGGGCGCTCGCGGGAGCTGAAACTGAACTACGACGCCGACGCGGTGCTAGAGCGGCTGTAGCGCCCCCGATCGCCTCGGTTCCGCGCCGGCCCGAACCCGCGCTGGACCCGACCTCGCCCCGAGAGAGCCACCGGCGGACCGACTCCGCACGAGACCGGCACATACATAAGATATCATATATACGTTTATCTACATACGCGACGTCCGGGAGGGCATGTATCCAGAGCGGTCATCTCGCCGAGACGTGGACGCCGCCGACGCGACGGGGTCGCCGACCAGACGTACACTCTTGCGGACTCTCGCGGTCCTCGGTACCGCCGGGGCGTTCGCTGGCTGTTCCGGGGACGACTCGCCGGCCACCACCGGATCCTCGGGCTCGTCGCCGGTCGAGTCGCCCGACCCGGCGTCGGACGGCGGGTCGGATTCGACGCCGACGCCCGCGACCGGCGGGGCGGCCTCGTTCGATTGCGGGACCGTCCCGTCCGCGCTGTCGGCGTTCGAGTCCGACGGCGTCGAGTTCTCGTTCGCGTTCGACGCGCCGCCGCGATCGGACTACGGGGTCGTGACCGACGAAGGCCCGGTCGAACGGGTCGCCGCGTTCTACTTCGCCCGCGACGGGCCGGGGTCGATCGACGACTGGGACTTCAACGTCGACGTCACGGAGTCGGTCGACACCTACGGCGACCCGGAGCGGCCGTTCCCGAACGCGACCGAGGTCTTCAGCATCGACTACGACGGGGCGCCGGTCCCGGTCCGTCATCAGGCGATCACCGACGACCAGGACGTCTGGGTCGTCGCGCTCCCTCAGGATGGGGCGTACCGTATCGTCCACGTCGATTCGGCGGTCATGCCCGGCCAGTTCGGCTGTCACGACGCCGTTCGCGCTGTCGCCGAGGGCATCGTCAAGAGCATCGGACCGCGGTGACGCCCCCGCCGAGAAGCGACACGGCGGAGCGCGGGTAGCGAGGGTGCGCGCTCTCGCCGCGTGCCTCGCCCGCCGTTTCCGGCCACGCGGCTCCGGTCGCTCCCGGGTCGGCCGGTGAGGCCGACGATCACCGCAGGCTACACCTCCGCCGCTGGGACGACCGTCACCGGTACGTCGACCGTTCCGAGCAACGCCCGGACGGTCGACCCGGGAGGGGATTCGGTGGCGTCCTTCCCCGCGTCCGGATCACCACGGCGCGGGCCGACGACGAGCACGTCGACGTCGCGCTCGTCGATGACGGTGCGGATCTCCTCGGCCACGAGGTCGCCGGGGCCGACCTCGTCGTCCCGCGGCGGCTTCGCCGCCCCGCGCTCGAGCACTTCGACGGTCGCGGGCAGCAGTCGAGAGCGGGCGACGTTGGCGGCGTCGCCGGCGTCACGGTCGTCGAGGTCGGGTTCGGAGACCGTCAGTACCAGCACCTCGTCGTCGGTAGCGAGGCGGTCGCCCAGGTAGTCGGCCGCGGCGGCGGTGGTGTGAACCGAGGCGGTCGCGAGGAGATAGCGGACCATACGCCGACGGAGGCGCCGCACCTACTCGAAGGCGACGAACTGCGTCCGGCAGTCCTCGCAGACGAGCGCCCGGAGGGGGGTGCCCTCGGCGTCGGTCCGGGGCGGGCCGCAGCAGCCCCCGGCCTTGGACTCGACGAGCGGCGTCTCGCAGACCGGGCAGGCCTCGAGGAAGACCGCGAGGGCGTGGGCGGCGACGGCGCGGCGCTCCGGATCGAGGTCGGTCTCGTCGGTCAGCGCGAGCGCAGCGCCCGTCTCGGCGACCGCGACCGGGCGGCGCAGCCACACCTCGCCCGCGGGCGTCCCGGAGCCGTCCGAGAGCACGACGTACTCGCGGTCGAGTTCGGTCTCGGCGCGTGCGGCCTCCGAACGGGGCGCCACGGCGAGCGTCGCGGCGGCCAGACTCTCGGGCGACTCTCCGCGGAGGCGGTCGCGCTCGGTCGCCCACCGGCGGTCGAAGGGTTCGGCGATCCGCACTTCGTCGGCCGTGGCGGTCACGACGCCGGCGTCGACCAGGTCGGCGAGGATCGCCTCGCCGTCGGCGGTCGTCGCGTCGGCGAGCGAGGTCGCCGTCGCGTCCGCGTCGGACCCGGAGCCGCCCGACCGGGCGTCCGGGTCGCCACCGCCCGCACGGGCGTCCCGGCGATCGTCGCTCGGTCCGCTCTCGGGGTCGTCGCTTCCGGGCGCTCGGTCCGACTCCCCGGGCTCGGCGTCGGCGTCGTTCGGCGAGAAGCCGGACGGGGCGGTCCGTGCGGGCGGATGGCCCGCGGCAGCGGGGAACGGGTCCCACGGCAGCCGGGCGACCACCTGGGGCGCGAACTGCGGGGTGTAGGGGATCAGGTAGCCCCGGAGCCAGATCGCAGCGGTCCCTCCGACCGCGAGGAGCCCGGCCGCCACCGGGGCCACGGCGGCGAGGCCGAGCGTGGCCGCCGCGAGGACGAGGAGGTTCACCGCCGTGCAGGGCCAGCACCGGTCGGCGCCGGTGTGTTCCGGGCGCGCGAGCGCCGGCGGAGCGGATCGCATGCCCGCCGATTGGGCGCTCGCTCGTTTGAGTATGTCGTCGGTTTCGAGCCTCAGTGGGCCGTAAGCGCTCCTTACGGGGGAGGGAGACGAGTCCCGGGTCGGCTACGGCGAGGGGAGGTCCCAGGTGTCGGCGGTGACGCCGTCGACGCCGCGCTCGGCCAGCGCGCGGACGGTCCTCGGCCGCGCCGCGGGGTCGCCGGCGGCCGCTTCCAGTCCCCAGGCGTAGACCCGGAACCCCGCCTCGTGCGCGCGTTCGACCACGTCCGTCTCGAGGCACTGCCGGGCGCGAGGGTGGACGTTCGCGCAGTCCAGCACCGCCGCGAGGTCGAGGGTCGCGTCGGGGTGGTCGCCGAACAGCAACCCCGTCTCGGGCGCCCAGTCCGACCGGGCGATCTCGGCCAGCGCCGGCGCCGAAAACGAGGAGAGCCGGACGGGCGACGGGGCGGTCGCGTCGCGGCCCGCGACGCGTCCGTCCGCGTCCAGCGCCGCGCGCACGTCCCGCCAGAGGCCGGGCTCTTTCAGCTCGACCTGGAGGGTCACGTCGGCGGGGACCGCGTCGAGGATCTCGGCGAACGTGGCGACCGGTTCGTCGGAGCCGTCGACGCGCAACTCGCGGAGGTCCGCGAGCGAGCGGTCGGCGACCCGGCCGCTACCGTCGGTGAAGCCGTCGACACGGGCGTCGTGAGCGGCGACGAGTTCGCCCGACCCGCAGCGCCGGAGGTCGACCTCGACGGCGGGGAGGCGACGGGCGGCCGCGGCGACCGCCCGGACGGTGTTCTCCGGGCCGCGGTCCGCGCAGCCGCGGTGGGCGACCAGTTCCATACCGAGTGTCGGCAGCCCGTCATCAAGTCCCTGTCGACAGTTTCGCAAGCGGGCGCGGCGGTAACCCGAAATTATCGCGGGCGTGTCAGCGGATGCCGGACTATACCTTAGTCTGTAACGGTTTATCACTCGAAGTATGTCGGACGATTCAACGGCGAGTGCGCGCGAGTCCGCGTCGTCACAGTCGCGTCGTCGATTCGTGAAAGCGGTCGGGGTCGCCGGTGCGGTCGGGCTGGCCGGCTGTTCGAACGAGGCCGGGCCCGGTGCCGACAACGGTACGAACGGGGACGGCGACGGAACCGGCGATGGCGGCGGTGGCGGCGGTGGCGGCGGTGGCGGCGGTGGCGGTGGCGGCGGTGGCGGTGGCGGCACGACGATCGAGATGGCGATGCCGTCGAACGTCACCGACCGCGCCGAGGACACCAAGCAGGCGCTGTACGACGCCGGCCTCTCGCAGGACATCGAGATCTCGTTCCTCTCGACCTCGGAGATATCCGGAGACGTCCAGGCGCAGTACCGCAGCTGGCTCAACGCCGGCCGGGAGACGCCCGACATCTTCCGCATGGACAGCGGGTGGACGATCCCCTTCATCGTCCGCGACCAGCTGGTCAACCTGACCGAGCACCTCTCCGAGGACGCGCTCACGATGCTCGACGAGAACTACTTCGAGGCGCCCCTCGAGAGCGCCCGTGCCCCCGCGAACGCCGCGGGCGGGTCGGGGAACGACGCCGACACCGGCACCGGCGGGAGCGGTCCGCGGGGCGAACTCTACGGCGTCCCCTGGCAGGTCGGCTTCCCGACGGTCCAGTACCGCAAGGACCTCGTGAAGGAAGCGGGCTTCGACCCCGAGGGAGAGAACTGGGCGACCGAGCCGATGACCTGGCAGAAGTTCTCGGAGGTCATCGCCAAGACCCACGAGAACTCCGACGTCAAGTACGGCTTCAACTGGCAGGGGACCGACTACGTCGGCCTCTCGTGTTGCACGTTCAACGAGTTCATGACCACCTGGGGCGGCGCGTACTTCGGCGGCCGGGACACGCTGTTCGGCCCCGTCGGCGACCGGCCGATCACCGTCAACGAGCAACCGGTCAGGCGCGCGCTGCGGATGATCCGGACGCTCATCCACGGGTCCGACGACGAGTTCGCGATGGACGGCTACCAGCAGATCTCGCCCAACGCCGTCCTGGAGTGGACGGAGGGGCCCTCGCTCGAACCGTTCACGGGCGGCAACGCCGTCGCGGTGCGCTACTGGCCCAGCGGCATCTTCAACGCCGCCCAGGCCTTCGAGGAGTCCGACAACCTCTCGGCCGACGCGCTCGGGGCGATGCCGATCCCCTACGCGGTCACCGAGGACGAGTCCGAGTACGAGGGCATCGGGGGGACCGCCTCGGCGCTAGGCGGCTGGCACCTCACCGTCAACCCCCACTCCCAGAACGTCGACGCCGCGGTGCAGGTCATCGAGGCGACGATGCAGAAGAGCTTCCGGTCGTTCCAGTTCAGCGAGCTCGGCTACCTCACCGGCGACCGGCGGCTGTTCGACCCCGACAACGTCGGCGACGTCGACCCGTGGGGCCCTTACCTCGAGACGCTGCGGGTGGCCGGGGAGAACGCCATCCCGCGACCGGTCACGGTCGTCTGGCCCGACGAGTCCTCGGCCGTCTCGAGCCGGGTCAACGCCGTGATCGCCCAGCAGCAGGCACCTCGCCCCGCGATGAAGAAACTCCAGTCGACGCTGAAGGAGATCGAACAGAGCGTCTAACATGGCGACCAGAGACGAGGCCTCGCGCGGTCGCGTCCGCTCGGTCGCGACAGCGCCGGCCAACTGGACCGAGCGGCTCACCGAGCAGCAGTTCGCCTACGTGTTGCTGTTGCCGACGCTGCTGCTCGTCGCGGCGATGGCGCTGTGGCCGCTCGTCAGCACCTTCGAGATGTCGCTTCGGGCCGACGCGCTGTTCAGCGCCGACTACGTCGGCGAGTTCGTCGGCCTCGACAACTACGTCCAGCTGCTCACGGGGCAGCGCAACGCCATCCTCGGGAACCCCTTCATCGACCTGAGCCAGCCGCTGTCCAGCGCGGTGACGGTGACGCTCATCTACACCGCCATCGCCGTGACGCTCGAGACGGTCATCGGCTTCGGACAGGCGCTCGTGCTCGACCAGGAGTTCCGCGGGCGCCGGTGGGTCCGCGTCGCCATCCTCATCCCGTGGGCCGTGCCCATCGCCATCCAGGGGCTCATCTTCTGGCTGTTCTTCCAGCCGGGGATCGGCTTCGGGACCACGATCATGCGCGGGTGGCTCGGCATCTTCTCGCAGAACCCGCTCATCAACAGCGCCGACACGCTGTTCATCGTCATCGTCGCCGACGTCTGGAAGACCTCGGCGTTCATGGCGCTGCTCATCCTCGCCGGCCTCCAGAGCATCGACCGCAGCCTCTACGACGTGGCGAGGGTCGCCGGCGCCTCCCACTGGCAGCGGTTCAAGTACGTCACGTTCCCGCTCGTGTTGCCCGCGCTGCTCGTGGCGCTGCTGTTCCGGACGATCCAGTCGATGCGGGTCTACGGGATCATCGAGACCACCGGCGGCTGTTCGACCCTGCCGTCGCTGACCTGTCTCGTCGTCTCGACGTTCCGCTCGGGCCGGTACGCCACGGCCGCCGCCGTGGCCTTCATCACCGCCGGCATCGTCGCCGCCGTCGCCGCCATCTACGTCGTCAAGTTCGCCGACCTGGAGGTGGGTGCCTGATGGCCTCCGAGACCGCCGACGAGACCGAGGGCGGCGTCGTCCGCCGCTGGACGCGCAGGTCCATCGAGAACCCGGCCGACACCTACGGCTTCCTGTTCAAGGTCGTCACCGTCTTCTTCCTCGTGACGACTCTCTTCCCGTTTTACTGGTTACTGATGCTCGCGCTGACCCCGCAGGGTCGCATGACCGACATCGGGCTGGTGCCCAACGGGTTCAACCCCTACTCATTCGTCGAGATGTTCCGGATGCTTCCCTTCCACGTCTACATGTTCAACAGCATCGTCATCGGGCTGGTGACGACCGCCATCGTCCTGCTGGTCGCCAGCTTCGCCGGCTACGCCTTCGGTCGGCTGGAGTTTCGCGGCAAGGCGCCGCTGATGCTGATCCTGCTCGCCATCTCCTACTTCCCGCCGGCGGCGTTCATCATCCCGCTGTTCCAGTTTTTCACCGGGAACGTCGACGTGATCACGCTCCCGGCGCTGGGGACGATCTCGAGCCCGAACTGGTTCAACACGCCCGGCGCGCTGATCACCCCCTTCAGCGCCCTGTTCCTGCCGCTGTCTATCTTCATCCTCACCACCTTCTACAGTCAGATCCCCGACGGGCTGGAGGACGCCGCCCGCGTCGAGGGCGCCACCCGCATCGGCGCGCTCTTCCGGGTGATCATCCCGCTGTCCGCACCGGGGGTCGCCACCGCCGGCGTCCTGACGTTCATCGGCGTCTACAACGAGTTTTTCATCTCCTTTCTGATGACCGACGGCCAGCCGGAGAACTGGGCGCCCATCGTCTGGGGCGTCGTCAACTACCAGGGCCAGTATCAGGCCTACTACAACCTGATGGCGGCCGCGAGCATCGTCGGGGTCCTCCCCGTCGTGATCCTCGTCGTCGTCGCCCAGGAACGCATCGTGAGCGGACTGACTGCGGGCGCACTCAAGGAGTAACACAATGGGAGACGTCAGACTCGAACACGTCACGAAACGCTACGCGGACGTCACGGCGGTCGACGACATGAACCTCGACATCGCGGACGGCGAGTTCGTCACGCTCGTCGGCCCCTCGGGCTGCGGGAAGTCGACCACCCTCGAGACCATCGCCGGCCTCACCATCCCCACCGAGGGGACCATCACTATCGCCGGCACGGACGTGACGACCAAGCCGCCGAAAGACCGGGACATCGCGATGGTCTTCCAGAACATCGCGCTGTTCCCGCACATGGACGTCCACGACAACATGAGCTTCGGGCTCCGCCTCCGGGACTTCGACGACGAGGAGATCGACCGCCGCGTCGAGCGCGCCGCCGAGATCCTCCAGATCGAGGACCTGGTCGAGCGGATGCCCGACGAGCTCTCCGGGGGACAGCGCCAGCGCGTCGCCATCGGCCGGGCCATCGTCCGCGAGCCCGCCGTCTTCCTCATGGACGAACCCCTCGCGAACCTCGACGCCAAGCTGCGAGTGCACATGCGAACGGAGCTCCAGCGCCTGCACAAGGAACTGGAGACGACTATCATCTACGTCACGCACGACCAGGCCGAGGCGATGACGATGTCCGACCGCATCGCGGTCATGAACGACGGCAACCTCCAGCAGATCGCGCCGCCGCTGGTCTGTTACGACGAGCCCGCCAACCGCTTCGTCGCCGGCTTCATCGGCTCCCCGTCGATGAACTTCGTCGAGGGGCGCGTCGAGGGCGGCGAGATCGTCACCGCGGGCTTCGACGTCGAGTTCGACCCCGCGCAGGTGCCCGAACTCGCCGCGGGCGACGACGTCACCGTCGGCGTCCGCCCCGAGGACGTCTACCCCGCCGAGAAGACGAGCGAGATCGCCCACCCGACGCGGACGATCCGCGCCCGGACGGACGTCCTCGAGCCGATGGGCGACGAGATCTTCGTCTACCTCGTCCTCCAGGGCGAGGACGCCGCCGCCGCGGACGCCGAGACCACCGGCACCGCCAGCGCGGAGGGCGCCGACGAACTACTGATGAGCGTCGAACCCGACAGCGACCTGGCCGCCGACGAGGACATGGAGGTCGTCCTCGACCGCGGGAAGATCCACGTCTTCGACGGCGACAGCGGCGAGGCGCTCTGTCACGACATCGTCCGCTCGGAGGCGATGGGTCGGGGCCCGACCGGCGCCCGGGAGGAGACCTGAGATGGTCTCGACGCTCACCTGGCTGTACTTCGGCATGGGGACCCTGCTGTTTTTCTTCTGGGTCTACGGCATCTGGGCGTTCGCCCGCGACGTGCGCCGGACCTACGTCCCCGGGTTCAGGGGCTGGCTCGCCCGCCGCCGGGAGTCGAAGGCCGAGCGGGAACGCGAACAGGAGCGCGAGGAGCGAGAGAAACAGCTGTACTGATACGGAGTGTCGCGAGACAGTCCGGGATCGACCGCACGACTGCGTGCGCCAGTCGGACGTCTCCTTCGTTCCGCTGGCGGTCGGCTACGTCCGGTTCGGGCGGGTGTCTGAGTCGCGGGTCGGCCGTCGCCGGGGACGACTCATACGGATTCGAAGCAAGACAGTCCGGGATCGACCGCACGACTGCGGGCGGCCGACCCGGTAAACGCTTGCTTCGAATCCGTATCACCGCCCAGGCCGTAACAGATGCGCGCGGCCGGCGAGCAGGCCGAGCAGCAGTCCGGTGAAGTGGGCGACCAGCGCGACGCCGCGGCTGGCCGTCGCGGCGGTGACGGCGCCGGCGACGGCGAGGAAGACGAGCAGCTGCGCCCGCGGACCGAGCGGCGTCCGGTCGAGGACCGTGTCGCTCATGCGGTTGCCGGCCAGCACGTACCCGACCAGCCCGGCGATGCCGCCGCTGGCGCCCAGGACTGCCACGCCGGGGCCGACGAGGTCGCTGACCCACACCTGGGTCAGCCCGGCGAGCGCGCCGGTGGCGAGGAAGAAGGCGTGAAAGCGGGCGTTCGAGGTCCGGCGTTCGAGGTAGAGGCCCACCAGCAGGAGGACGAGGACGTTCCCGACGAGGTGGGCGACGCTGACGTGGGCGTAGACGCTGGTGACGACCGTCCACGGGTGGCGGCCGACCGGCGGGGCGAGCGCGAACGCCAGCGGGACCCCCAGGAGCGCCGTCGCCCGCTGGAAGAGGAAGACGACGACGAACGCGGCGACCAGCGTCAGGGTCGGGCTGCGTGACACGACCGTGGGTTGGGCCACCGACTACATCAACTCCGGGGACGGCGGCGCGCGGCTCGCCGAGCGAGCGGCGACATCGAGTTCGGCGACGACGCCGGCGGCCCGGAAGGCACTTGCCGCCTCCCGTCGGATCCGACGGGCGATGACCGACGGAACGGACGGCGCGGACGGCGGCACGTACACGCTCGTCGTCGAGCTGGCCGACTCGGCGACGATCGAGGTGGGCGCGCTGGGCGAGCGGTCGTTCGACGCGGGGTGGTACGCCTACACCGGGAGCGCGTTCGGGCCGGGCGGGTTCGCCCGCGTCGAGCGCCACCGCGACTCGCCGCCGGCGAGCGCGACGCCCGCCACTGGCACGTCGACTACCTGCTGGGCCACCCCGACGCGACCGTCGAGACGGTCGTCCGGACGTCCGGCGCGGACGTCGAGTGTTCGGTCGGGCGGGCGCTGGCGGCCGCCGAGGCGACCGAGCGGGTCGGGGGGTTCGGCGCCTCGGACTGCGACTGCGCGTCCCATCTGGTTCACGCCGCCGACGGCGACGCGCTCCGGCGTGCGGCCGAGCGCGCTCACGGGCGCGACCCGTAGGCGGAACTGCCACGCTTAAGGTCGCGCTGCACAAATGGATGTGTAGATCGGTCGAGATATGAGCGGGACACAGGGGGAGATCAGGGTCCTCCACGTCGACGACGACCCGGATCTGCGCGAACTGGTGGCGGCGGCGCTGGAGCGCGAGGACGACCGCTTTTCGGTCGCGACGGCGGCGGACCCCGACGAGGCGCTGGCGGCGCTCGAGGAGTCCGTCGACTGCGTGGTCTCGGACTACGAGATGCCCGGACGAAACGGGATCGAACTGCTCGAGGCGGTCCGCGCGGACCACCCGGACCTCCCGTTCGTCCTCTACACGGGGAAGGGGAGCGAGGAGGTGGCGAGCGAGGCCATCTCCGCGGGGGTCACCGACTACCTCCAGAAGGGGACCGGGACCGACCAGTACGCGCTGCTGGCCAATCGGATCGACAACGCGGTCTCGGCGGCGCGCTCGCGGCGAGCGCTCGAGGAGCGCAACCGGCGCCTGGAGACGCTCATCTCCAACCTCCCGGGGATCGTCTACCGGTGTCGGAACGAGCGCGGCTGGCCGATGGAGTTCGTCGACGGCGAGTGCGAGGCGATCACCGGCTACGCGGCCGAGCGATTCGAGGCGGGCGAGGTGGTGTGGGGGACGGATCTCGTCCACGACGGGGACCGCGAGCGGCTCTGGGAGACGGTCCAGTCGGCGCTCGCGGCCGGGGACCCGTTCGAGGTGACCTACCGCATTCGGACTGCGGAGGGCGCCGTGCGCTGGATGTGGGAACGTGGCCGAGCCATCGCGGACGACACCGACCGCATCGAGGGGTTCGTCACCGACGTGACCGATCGGACGCACCGCTGAGGCCCGCTCGCCGATGCCAGCGGCTGGTCGGTTCGGATAGTAGGGTAGGGGTACGGGTCCGCCGACGGCTCGACGGTTCGCGGGACCCAGACGCACGGACTCCGCCCTCCGCGTCGCTCCGGGGGGTCAGCTGCCTGTCGCCGGCTGGTTGGCCGACTCCTCGCTCGCGCGAACGACCGTCTCGGTCTCCGACACCGTCACGTCGCCCGTCTCGTCGACGACGACCTCGTAGCCGTAGTAGGTGAAGGTGACCTCGAGATCGCCGTCCCGTCGCCGGGCCGATTCGAGCATCGCCTCCAGCGCCCCCACGTCGATCGCGTCGTACAGCGGTTCGTCCAGTTGTAACGGATCGACGCCCTCCCGCGCGGCGATCTCCGTCGTTACTTTGGTGCTCAGCATTCACCCATCACCGTTCGCGGCGTCGCCACGGACCGGCTTATATATGGTGAGACACGATTAGCCTAGCAACTCAAGCTCTGACTGGTGATACGA
>JBDGSU010000121.1:0-14550 GCA_042217395.1 Halosimplex sp. | reverse complement strand
GCCCGCGGCGTCGGGGTCGGTCGCGGCCGCCGCGGGGTCGAGCGCGACGACGCGGTCGTCCTCGACCGCCGCCAGCTGGGCGAGCGTCCGCTCGTTGACGCTCCCGACGACGCCGAGGGCCCCCGACCGCCGGCGGTCGGACGCCGCGCCGTCCGCCGGCGACCCGACTCCGGTCGCCCCGTCGGGTGGTCGCCCCGGGACGGTGACGTGGGCCGCGAGACCGCCGCTCCCGACGTAGAGCGGCGGTTCCGCGAGGGACGCCGCGCCCTCGGCGAGCGCCGCGAGGTGCGCGTCGGTGAGCGCGTCGCAGACGACCAGCGTCGGGCCGTCGCCGGTCGCGGCCGCGGCGAGGCGGTCGGCGACCCGTTCCGCTCCGGCGTCGGCCGTCTCGGCGTCGAGGCGCGCGACGGCGTGCTCGGAGCGACCGAAGACCTCGCGGAGGTCCGACTCGGCGACGCCGTAGCCCGCGTCGGAGAGCGGCGTCCCGTCGACGAGGTGGCGCCCGTCCTCGGTGGTCCGACCCGTGGCCGGGAACGCGGGCGCGACGACCGCGAGGTCCGCCTCTGTCCCGCCGAGGGCGGCGTCGACCTCGGCTACGACGTTGCCCCGCAGCGTCGAGTCGACCTTCTTGTAGACCAGGTCGGCGGGAGCCGCGTCGACGGCCCGCGCCACCGCCGCCGCGGCGACCGCGGGCGCGGCGTCCCGGCTGTCGGTGTCGACGACGAGCACGTCCCCGCCGTCCGGGTCGAGCGTCTCGCCGGCGGCGTCCGCTCCGGCCGCGTCGGTATCGATGGCGTCGCCGCCGGCGGCACGACGGACCCGGACGGCTCGCCCGCGCGCGGCGAAACCGTGACCGGTGTCCATCGCTCCCGTCAGATCGTCGGCGACGACGAGCGCGTTCGGCACGCTTCGGGGTACCGCGTTCTCGTATATAAATTTCGGCCGCGTCCCGTGGTTTATGCCCGTCACGGCCCAAACGGCGACGTGACCGAACCCAACCAGGCGGTCGTCGACGAACTGGTCCGCGAGGGGGAGTCGATCGGCGAGCGCGGCATGGTCGAGCGCATCGAGCGCCACCACGAGGGGCCGGGCGTCGCCGTCGAGACGGTCCAGGCGTACGCGCACGAGCTCGAAGCCCGCGAGGACTACGCCTTCGACCACCGCGCGTTCCTCGCGGACGTCGCCGAGGACGCGATCGACGCCGAGCGGTGGGACGGCGCGAAGTACTACGAGCTCGACGCCGACGGCGGGAGCGAACGGATCAGCCTGTTCCCGCGGGCGTGGCACGACCGGCTCGGTGGGTCGACGGACGTGGCCGACTACGTCGAGTTCGTCCGGGCGGACGAGCCCGGGTACCTCGATGACCTCGAGCGGGGCGGGCCCGGCGCGGGCGTCCCCCGGCAGGCGGTGATCCGGGCGCTGGTCCTCGTCGGTCGCGTCGACCGACCGACCGCCGAGACCGCCGTCTCGGAGGCCGTCGACCGCGGCGACGTCGTCGCGGACACCGACCTGAGCCCGAAGGCCGACCTCTACCTGCCCGGGAACGCCCCGGAGTGACCACAGCGGGCGGGGGCGACGACGCCGCGGGCGACGGCGACCCCGGAACCGGCGCGATCCGCGAGCACCCGAACCGTTTTGCCGGGGCCGTCGGAGGCAGGGGGTATGGAGTACACCGTCTTCATGGGGACCGAACCGACCGAGCGGTGGGACCTCGCGAAACAGATGGGGCTCTCGCGGGCCGTCTCTGGGCTCCCGCGCGGCGCCGACGGCGACTCCTGGGACTTCGAGGCGCTGCTCGAACTGAAGAACCGCTTTGCCGACGCCGGGCTGGACCTGGCCGTGATCGAGGACCGGCCGCCGCTCGACGACGCCATCCTCGGGCGCGAGGGCCGCGACGAGCAGATCGAGACCGTCAAGACGCTCCTGCGGAACATGGGTCGGGTCGGCATCGACGTGTGGTGTTACGTCTGGATGGCGCCGCTGAAGGTGCTGCGGACCTCGCGGTCGGTCCGCGGTCGCGGCGGCTCGCTCGTCACGCGCTACGACCACGACCAGATGGACCGCGGGCCGGAGCTGCGGGGCGCCGACGCGGAGGAACTGTGGGAGAACCTCGCGTACTTCCTCGAGGAGGTCGTCCCCGTCGCCGAGGAGGCCGGCGTGAAACTCGCGCTCCATCCCGACGACCCGCCCCACTCGCCGGTCCGGGGCGTCGAGCGCATCATCACGAGCCCGGACGCCTACCGGCGCGCGATGGATCTGCACGACTCGGCGTACAACGGCATCACGCTCTGCCAGGGCAACTTCGCGGCGATGGGCGCCGACGTCCCCGCGGCGATCCGGGAGTTCGACGAGCGGATCCACTTCGCGCACTTCCGGGACGTCGAGGGCACGAGCGACGAGTTCACCGAGGTGTGGCACGACGAGGGACCGACCGACATGGCCGCGGCCATCAGGGCGTACGAGGAGATCGGGTTCGACGGCCCGCTGCGCCCGGATCACTGCCCGACGATGGCCGGCGAGGACAACTCGCAGCCGGGGTATCACGACAAGGGCCGCCTGTTCGCGGTCGGCTACCTGAAGGGGTTGCGCGACCAGTATCGCTCGATGCGGGAGTGACCGACGGGCGGCGGGGCGTGACAAGGTCGACTTACCGTCGACTCGGCGCCGGCTTCGCGGCGTAGCCGCCTCGTAGCTAACACCCGGCGGGCCGTACGGCGAGTGCCATGACGGCAGTCAAGATCATCAAGGTGCTCGGCACGTCCGAGGAGTCGTGGGAGGAGGCCTCCCGAGAGGCGGTCGCGCAGGCGAGCGAGACCGTCGACGACATCCGCGGCGTCGAGGTCGAAGACTGGACGGCCGACGTCGAGGACGGGGAGATAACCAACTACAAGACGACCGTGGAGATCGCGTTCCCGGTCAACGAGCAACAGTAGCGGGACCGCGGTCGGCCGCCGCGACGCCGCGACCGATCGGCCGTCGGCCGGGCCGGCGCGTCAGGCCTCGTCGATGAGCGTCTCGCCCTCTTTCATGTGTTCCTGCACGGCGTCGAGGTTCAGCGTCACGCCCAGGCCCGGTTCGTCGGAGAGCGGGATAGCGCCGTCTTCGATGACCGACTCCTCCTCGACGAACGTCTCCCAGTCGGGGTCGTCGCGGCCGTGCCACTCCAGCGCGAGGAAGTTCGGAACCGCGACGCCGACGTGGGCGCCGGCGACCGTTCCGAGCGGCGAGGAGACGTTGTGCAGCGCGAGCGGGATGTAGTAGTCGTCGGCCGCGCGCGCGGTCTTGACCGTCTCGCGCATGCCGCCGAACTTCGGCATGTCCGGCTGGAGCACGTCGACGGCCTGCCGTTCGATCAGGTCGCGGACGCCGTGGGAGCGGTAGGCGTTCTCGCCGGCGCAGATGGTGGTGTCGGTCGCGCGGGTGACCTCGCGCTGGACGTCGAGGTTCTCCGGGGGGACGACGTCCTCGAGCCACCAGACGTCGTAGTCCTCGACGGCGGCGGCCAGCCGGCGGGCGCTGTCGCCCGCGTAGTTCCAGTGACAGTCGAAGGCGACGTCGGCGTCGTGGCCCACCCGCTCGGTGACCGCCTCGACCACGTTCGACTTGTAGTCGATCGCCTCGGCGTTGAGGTGGCGGTTGTGCCGGTCTTTCTCGTAGCGCTTGCTCGCGTCGAGGTCGAACTTGATCGCGTCGAACCCCTCGTCTATCACCACCTCGGCCGCGTCGGCGTAGCTCTCGGGCGCGTAGACGTCGCGGTCGAACTCGTCTGGCTTCGACCCCTCGTGGGCGCCGCCGAGGTGCGCGCCGGCGTGACAGTCGACGTAGACGCGCGCTTCGTCGCGGTAGGCGCCGCCGAGCAGTCGGTAGGCCGGCCGTTCTTCGAGTTTCCCCGCCAGGTCGTGCAGCGCGATGTCGATCCCCGAGATGGCGCTGACGGTCGCTCCCGCGAGCGACCCCGTCGCCGAGTGGATCTCGTAGAGCCCGTGGATCAGCGGCTCGACGTCCCGCGGGTCCCTCCCCTCGAGCCACTCCAGGGAGTCCTCGACGATGTCGCCGATGCCCGACCCCCAGTAGCACTCGCCGGTCCCCGTCACGCCCGCGTCGGTGTAGATGCGGACGAACGTCCAGGTCCAGTCCGCGTCGACTTGCGTCGTCTGTACGTCGGTGATCTCGACCTCGGTCATAGCCCCCCATTCGGGCCCGGGAGTATCAACCTCGGGGCGCGGGATCAACGTGCCCCTTCCGGCGGGAACGCCCGGCCCTCCTCGAGGTCGGCGCGACCCGCCCGGTCGAGCCCGCCACCCGATGCTGTTGGAACGATGTCACCAGTGGCCGAGACGCCCCGAAACCGACCGGAGTTTCGCCCCCAAACGGGCCGAAACGGCGGAAACGCCGGGATTCGATGCCCGATACCGCACGCTTCGTGGCGTGGTATCTCGACCCATGGCCGTCCAGTTATCCTGACGGGATCTTCACTAACAGCCGTGACAGCCGACATAATCCGATCATAGTTCGATTTCTCGGCCGGTAGCCGATGTTCGATCAGTTAATTACTGATTACTTTCACTACGCCGTGTGTTTTTTCACGATCAGTGTGTTAGGATCACTCGTATGGGGTTCGGGAGCTACGACGAATCAGAACAGGACAACCAGGAGATCGACACCGACCTCGAGGACGAGGACGGCGTCAACACAGCGGAAAACACACACGACGGTGACGTGTCGTACGAGTTCGACGCCTCGAACGACGAGTTACTTGACAGGTTACAGGACATCAAAGAGAACACGTGAAACCGGGGATTCGCGCCCTCGGCGTGGCCGAATCCTATCGCGGGGAGCGGAGTACGCTGGCGGGCGCCGTCGTCCGCGCCGACCGCGTCGTCGACGGGTTCGCGTTCGACACCTGCGCGGTCGGCGGCCGCGACGCCAGCGAGACGGTCGTCTCGCTCGTCGACGACCTCGACCGAGCGGACGTACGCTACCTGCTGCTCGCGGGCGTCGCGCCCGCCTGGTTCAATTTCTTCGACCTTCCGGAGATCGGGGAGCGGGTCGACCGACCGGTGCTCTCGGTATCCTTCGAGGAGAGCGAAGGCCTCGAGTCCGCGCTGCGGGAGGCCTTCGAGGGGGAGGCGCTCGACGAGCGGCTGGCGGTCTACCGACGGCAACCCGACCGGCGGCCCGTGAGCGTCGGCGACGAGACGGTCTACGTCCGCGCGATCGGGCTGGCGGAGAGCGAGGCCGCCGACGTGGTCCGCGGGTTCACGCCCGAAGGCGGACGGCCGGAACCGCTCCGGGTCGCCCGACTCGCCGCGCGTGCGGTCGACGACCGATTCGTCGCCGGCGCGGACGAGGATAGCGAGGGTCCGGAGTAGCCCCGCTCGCCGACCGACCCGATTATGGTCGTGCCGGGCGAGGGGAGAGTCATGACCGAGGGCGAGATGGACGGCCTCGAGGTGACGGCCTGCGAGCGGTGCCCGACGCTCGTCGAGTGTCGCAGTCGCATCGTCAACGGCGTCGGCCCGGCGGACGCGGATCTGCTGTTCGTCGGCGAGGCGCCCGGCCAGTACGAGGACGAACGGGGCGAACCGTTCGTCGGCCGTAGCGGCGACGTGCTCGACGACGGACTGCGCGACGCCGGACTGGACCGGGCCGACGTGCGCATCACCAACTGCGTGCGCTGTCGCCCGCCCGACAACCGCGACCCGACCGTCGACGAACTCGCCAACTGTCGCGGCTATCTCGAGGCCGAGATCGACCGCGTCGACCCGGAAGTCCTCGTCACGCTCGGGAAGGTGCCCGCCGAACACCTGCTCGAGCGAGACGTGGCCGTCACGAGCGAGGCCGGCGACGTGGTCGAGGCCGAGATCGGTGGCGAGCCCCGGCGCGTGCTGATCTGCGTCCACCCCGCGGCGACGCTGTACGACCGCTCCCAGGAGGAGACGTTCGAGCGCGCGCTCGAGCGGGCGGCGGAGTTCACCGACGAGACCAGCGGCCAGTCCCGCATCGGCGACTTCTGACGGCGGGGACCGCTGCGAACGGCGGGCCACCGCGGGCGCGACGTTCGCGCGGACGGAAAGGGACTTGTCGGAGGTGGGCCTACTCCGGGGTATGAGCACGCGACAGACCGCGACCGAAGTCGTCGTGGTCGACTACGGGCTGGGGAACCTCCGCAGCGTCACGCGCGGCCTCGAACGCGCGGGCGCCGCGGTCGAACTCACCGACGACCCCGGCGACCTCGACGCGGCCGACGGGATCGTCCTCCCGGGCGTCGGGGCCTTCTCCGAGGGCATGGACAACGCCGGCCCGTTCCGCGAGGCCCTGATCGAGTGGGCGGAAGCCGGCGTCCCCCTGTTCGGCATCTGTCTCGGCATGCAGATGCTCCTCACCACGAGCGAGGAGGCCGAGCGCGAGGGCCAGGGCGACGTCGAGGGACTGGACCTGATCCCCGGTCGGAACGTCCGCTTCGGCGGCGACCTGAAGGTGCCCCACATGGGCTGGAACGAACTCGACGTCCGGCGCGACCACCCGCTGGTCGAGGGAGTCGATGGCGAATACGCCTACTTCGTCCACTCCTACTACGCCGAGCCCGACGACGCCGACGCGGTGGTCGCCACCACCGACTACGGGACGGACTTCGCCTCCATCGTCGCGAACGACCGGGGCAACGTCTTCGGCACGCAGTTCCACCCCGAGAAGTCCGGCGAGACCGGCCTGCGGATCCTCCGGAACTTCGTCGACATCTGCGTCGAGCGCTGAGGCACTCCTCGGCCGCGAACGGAGTGAGCGGCCGCCTTTTGGTCCAGATTTTGCGACGAGCGGGTCGCGGACCGTGTGTCCGCGACCCCGAGGAGCAAAAGGTGGCGGCCGACTTCGTCGACATCTGCGTCGAGCGCTGACACACTCCTCGGCCGCGAACGGAGTGAGCGGCCGCCTTTTGGTCCAGGTTTTGCGACGAGCGGGTCGCGGACCGGTGGGTCCGCGACCCCGAGGAGCAAAAGGTGGCGGCCGACTTCGTCGACATCTGCGTCGAAGGGATCTGAACGGCGCCCGTCCGATCGTCCGGATCGCCGGTGCCTACTTATCCGCCGCGGGCGAGTCCCACGCGTATGCTCTTCGACCCGGGGTCGGTCGTCGCGGTGCTCCTCCAGAGCGGTATCGACGTCAACTTCGACTTCAATCCGGTCGCGAACGTCCTCCAGGGCGCGGTCAGCAGTTTCCTGACGACGCTGATCGTCGGGGCCATCCTCGTCGCGGTCGCACCCGAGTTCACCGAAGACCGGATGGCCGCCGTCCTCGACGACCCCGTCGGCTCGTTCGTCTACGGCTTCCTCGTCCTGCTGTTCCTGCTGCTCGCCGCGTTCGTCCTCGCGATCACCGTCGTCGGCATCCTCGTCGCGCTCCCCTTGCTCCTCCTCGGCTACGTCGTCTGGGCGGTCGGCTCGGCCGTCGCCTTCCTCGCCATCGCCGACCGCTTCGTCGGCCGCGACGACGGCTGGACGAAACCAGTCGTCGTCGCCGCCGCGATGAACGGCGGCCTCGTCCTCACCGGGATCGGTAGCGTTCTCGCGTTCTGTATCGGCGCCGCCGGCTTCGGCGCGGTCCTCGAAGACCGCCTCTGACCGCCGCTGGAACGAACGCGCCCGATATCCGCGACCCAAACCAGTAAGGCATATCCACCATTGATACTGGCCACTTCCGTACTGATATGTACGAGGTCGATGCCGACCCGCGGACGAACCGCCTGCACCTGGACTTCACCGGCCGGCTGGAGCGCGAGACGATGGAGGAGGCCGCCGACGAGACCCTCGAAGCGGCCGAGCGCCTGCGCGACGGCTTCGACATCGTCAACGACCTCTCGGGGTTCACCCCGCCCTCGCCCGAGGCCGCCGAGCCCATCGAGCGCGCGCAGGCGGAACTCAAGGAGATGGGCGTCGACCGCGTCGTCCGCGTCGTCGACGCGGAGACCAGTCAGGTCGTCGTCAACGCCTTCGAGCGCCGCTCTCGGGACGTGGGCTACAGCGGCGAGACGGCCGACACCGTCGCCGAGGCCGAACGGCTGCTCGAGGAAGAGTCGGTCACCGGCTACGCCAGCGCTTGATCACCCCGGACGCTCGTCGATCCCGTCGGCGGGGAGCGTGACAGTCGCCGTCGTCCCGTCGCGCGTGTCGAACGAGAGGTCACCCCCGAGCGCCGTCGCGCCCCAGTTGGCCAGCCAGAGGCCCAGCCCGGACCCGTGTTCGAGCGCCGACTCCGCCCCGGCGGTCAGCACCTCGAGTTCGTGATCGGGGACGCCCGGTCCGTCGTCGGCGACCGAGACGGCCACCGAGCCCCCGGACCGTTCCGCCGTCAGCTCGACCGTCGGCGACGGCCCGACGTGTTCGAGCGCGTTCTCCAGCAACGCCCCCACGACCACCTGCAGGACCGCCGGGTCCGTCGTGAGTTCGGGGGCGGACGCGTCGACCGAGACGGTCGCCTCGGTCCCCGCTTCGATGTGCTCGTCGCGGACCGCTTCGAGCAGGTCGGCCAGGTCGACCCGCTCCGAGCGCGGGTCGCTGTCGAGGACGCGCTCGACCGTCCGCGCCTTCTCCCCGAGCGCGACGAGGTCGTCGGTCTTCGCGACCGCTCGGTCGAGCATCGACCGCGCCTCCCCGTCGTCGATCCGGTCGGCCGCCGCCTCGGTGTACCCCCGCACGACCGTCACGTCGTTGCGCAGGTTGTGCCGGAGCACCCGGTTCAGCACGTCCAGTCGCTGCTCGCGCCGGCGTTCGGCGGTCACGTCCTGGAAGACGACGGTGTGGCCGAGGTGAGTCCCGCCGGCGTCCGAGAGCGACGTCGCCGTGGTCGCGAAGATCCGCTGGCGACCCTCGCCCCGGACGGTCACCGGATCGTCCGCCTCCGCGCCCGTCGGGTCGACGCCGTCCGCCCCGAGGAGATCCGCCAGCGGTCGCGTCAGCGCCGCGGCCTTGCGCAGGTCGAAGGCCGACTCGGCCGCGCCGTTGAGCGTGACGACCCGCTGGCGCTCGTCGACGATCACCACCGGCGCGCCGAGGTCGTCGATGGCCGCCCGTTCCCCGGCCCGGCGGGTCGCCGGGTGGAACTCGAACATGTCGCTCCCGACGAAGGCGTACGCGTCGAGCGCGACGTGGGGCAGGAACGCGACCGTCGCGAAGCTCACCGCCGGCGACGGCCCGACCCCGTGGAGCCAGACGAGCACCGCCACCACCGGCGGGATGGTCGACAGCCCCACCGCCACCGCTTCTCGGCGATACAGCGGCCCGTAGCTTACGACCGTGTCGAACAGCAGGAGACTCCCCACCGTGATCAGCGAGACGCCCACCGTCGCGGCGACCAGCGCCCACAGCCGCATATCGTAGCTCGCCCCCGCCAGCGCTCCGACGCGGACCACCTCGAAGCCCGTCCAGACGAGTCGATGGACCGGGTTCGTCGCCCCGACCAGCCCGATGACGGCGGGGAAGGCGAGGAATCCCCACCGCGCCCGCTCGAGGAGCCGTCCGCGGCCGGTGTACGCCAGCGCGAACGCCAGGAAGTAGACCCCCGTCCCGGCCATCGCCGCCCACGAGAGCACCTCCAGCGCCCAGCGGACCGGCTCGGCGAACGTCAGCAGCGCCACGCCGTAGGCCAGACTCCAGACGGTCTGGGCGCCCAGACTCGCCAGAAACCAGTTCGCGCCGGGCTTGCCCCGATACTCCCAGAGGTACCGGATCAACAGCACGGTCCCCGCCGCGGCCGCGAACGAGGCCGTCGCCGGCCACGGCGGGAGTAGCATAGTCGCTACCTTCGGGTACAGCTACTTCGGGGTTCGGGTACCACCTTTTTCGCGGAGGGGTGTCCTCGCGCGCCTGCGGCGCGCTGCGGGCACCCCACCACCAGAAACGTGGGCGAAAAAGCCGCATCTCGCTGCGCTCGATGCGGTGAACCGCCTCGCTTCGCTCGGCGGACGCTGAACATCTTACATGAAGTCGGCGATCCCGCTCTGCTTGTTCGTGTCGTCCTCGAACACGCGGTTGATCGACCGTTCGAGCACCTCCAGGCGCTGTTTCGTGTAGGTGCGACAGCCGAACTCCTCGGCGACGCGGGTCGCGGTCTCGATGTACTTGTTGACCGAGCCCTCGTGGACGGTGAGGTTGACGCGGCCGCCACACTCCCGGCAGTCCCCCGAGAGGGGCATCCGCCGGTACTTCTCGCCGCAGTCCAGACAGCGCACGTCCTGCCGGGAAAAGGCGCGGAGGTTCCCGATCAGGTCGGGCAGGAAGTGGTACTCGATGATGCGCTCGGCGACGTCCGTCTCGTCGACGGCGCGGATCTTCCGCGAGAGGGCCAGCTGGGCGTCCATCTTCTCCTCCATCGAACCCAGCGTCTTGTACGCCGACAGATCGGGGCCGGCGGCGATGTTCGTCGTGTCGTGGGTGTGGTCGAAGCCCGTGTACTCCTCGTCGGTGCCCAGCGTCTCCTCCGCGATGGTCATGACGTCCTCGACGTCTTCGGGGTCCGCGAGTTCCCGGGTCGCCTCGTAGAACTCCTTCGGGTACTCGCGCATGATGTCGACGTTGTGCGCCTCGTCGTCGATCTCCGCCGGGTCGATGCGCGAGGACATGACGAGAGGTGCATCCATCGAGTTGTGCGCGTACAACCAGTTCGCGGTGAACACCGGATCCCCGCCGACCTGCAGGTCGTAGAGGTAGCCGTCGTAGTCGACGCGGTCGACGTTCGTGACCCGGAGATAGGAGAGATCGCCGTCGACGAGCGGCCGGATCTCGTCGAGTTTCGCCTCGGCTTCCGGCGGGGGAGCACGCTCGTCGAGCGCGTCGACCATCTCACCGAGTTTCTCCAGCGAGACGTTGTCGCGCCGGAGGAGGTACTTCGGAATCGTCTGTTTCACGCCCTCGATATCCATCTCGCGGATGTCCATCAGCGCGTCCGGGATCGAGACGACGAGGCTCTTGGGCTGGTAGGTCTCTTCACCGTCAAGTATCCGGTGGAGCGGGTTGTCCTCGGCGCCGCCGGAAACCGTCACCGTGTAGATGTCCTGTCTGTTCCCGTCACGCTCGGTCTGCTCGGAGACGTTCGCGACGAGCCCGAGTCGGTGGAGCAGGAAGACGATCCCGTCTTTCACGTCGTCGCTGGTCGTGTAGAACGCGATCGTCGTGACGTTGTCGTCGGTCTTGTCGCTCCCGTCGCCGGCGACGAATCCGCGGAGGAACTCGATCGCGACCGCTCGCGGCGCACGCAAAATACACTCGGGAACGAGCTTTTCGCTCGAATCGTACGAGTCCGCATCTTCAAACCCGAGTGCATAGAGCACCTCACGAAACACGGCAGGGAACCGGAGCTCGTAGGCTCGATTCGACCACCGGCGACCGGGTTCGACACCGAACTTCTCGGTCGCGATCTCGGCGGCGCGGTCGATCAGTTCCTCGTCGGCGTTGTGGATACAGGGGTTGACGCTCGATGTCGTCCCTTCGGCGACGAACAGGCCGAGGAACCACGCCAAGTTCTCGTCGACTTCGATCGTTCGCGTGATGCCCATCTCCGAGCCGGTGAGTCCGATCGCTACGTCGTTCGGGACGGCGAATCCGGCCGCGTCGAGGATCCGCTCGAATCGCTCGTACGGGATCTTTCGCTTCGAGAGGCGGTACGAGAGCCCCGATTTGAATTCCTCGTGCGCGTCGCTTCCGTGGTCGGTCGACTCCCAGGCGGTCCGCAACAGGTCCTCGACGTGGTCGTCGATGACGACGTACGGGTCGTCGACGCACTCGGCCACGTCGATCGTCGTCCGTTTCGGTTCGACGTCCAGCTCGCGCGGTGCGACGACGAGGTCACCGGCTCGGAGATCCGCGCCAGCCACTTCCTCGATCCCGTCGTCGTACCGGAAGAGACTGTGGTGCTCAGTGATATCGAGCGACCGACCGAACTGGGTCTCGATCCGGAGCAGTTCCTCCTCGTCGTCCGCTCGATACCGGATCGCCTTCTCGATCGGCTTCAGGGACGCCTCGTGGCTCTCGTCGAACGCGTAGGTCTGCCAGCCTTCGGCGTAGCAGGTCCGTTTACGGAATTTCCCGTCGGTCTCGACGGGTGATTCGAGTTCGTCCCAGAACTCGTCGAACGTCATGAACCGCACGTCGCCGTTTGGATCGACGGCGACGAGTCGCGAGTCCTCGGCGACGCTCCCGCCGCGCTGGTCGGGGAGGTACTGTCTGCTGAAATTCAGCAGGCCGTCCATCAGGAGCATCACGCAGTCCTCGTCCCCGTCGCATTGCGCGGCGTGGAGTCCGTTCGCGACGAGACTGTGCGTATCCGCGACCGTGAGACAATAGGTGTGGTCGACATCGGTCGGGACGTACTCGACCCGTTCCACTACTTCAACGTTCGGCGATCCGCCGTCGACGACTGTCGCGCTGGATGCTGTGTCAGCGCCGATCCCCTCCGGCGACCCGCCGAACCGCGGCAGTTCGTCGCCGGCGGACAGATCGTGGGCTTCGATCTCTTCTTTCCGACCGTCCCACCGTATCATCGAGTGGTCGGGCGTCACAGTCAGCGAGCGACCCTCCTCGGTGACGACGCGAACGAGGTGGTCCGGTGATGGATGCTTCGAGACTGCCTCGACCGGCTTCACCACTTCCCGACCGTCCGCCGTCAGTGACGGAACGCGGATCTCACCGTCTAACTCCTCGACGAGCGCGCCGAAATCGTCAGTCTCCGGGTCGTCGAGTCGGTCCTCGACCAGTCGTGCGATGGGTTCGTGGCGCCATTCACCAGCTCCGTCCTCGTACCAGACCTTCGTCTCCGGATGGAAGCAATTCCGGCGTTTCGCAGCGTGGAAGTACGGATGCGCGTATCCGACAGCGGCCGTCGTAAATCCAACAATCCTTCCGACAGTTGCGGCGCTCGTGTGTGGAGCCATCCCGAAGACCAGCTCTCCCACGAGGTCGTCGCGCTCCTCCAGCTCGTAGAACGGTTCGAGGCCGTAGTACGATTCGAGCAGGTCGTCGACGAAGTCCGCCGTCTTCAGCATGTGCTCGGCGGCGCCTTCCGAGAGCACGACGTCCTGGACGTTCAGCTCGACCAGCTGGTCGTCGTGGTTGAGCGGCTGACCGTGGATGTCCTCGCCGTAGCCCAGCGCGCGGAAGGCGTCGGCGGTCACGTCGAGTTCGGAGGGGCGCACCGCGGTGACGGGCAGGTCGGTCATGTCGTAGCGGACGGTGCCGTCCTTGAACGCGGAGACGCCGTGTTTGGCCCGCAAGATGCCCTTCTCCATCGGTTCTGGCGTCTTCTGCTCGGAGGAGAGTCCCTTCACCGCCTTGAGCGCGTCGTAGGCGGTCGGGCGCTCGTTGAGGTTCGCGAGGGCCGACTTGAACTCCGAGTTCACGTCGACGACCGTCGTCTGGGTCGGCCGGGCGAGCGTCTCGCAGCGCGAACACTCCGCGCGACCGGACTCGTCGGGTTCGACCTCGTGGTCGCAGTCCGGGCAGACGTAGACGGCCTCGCAGACGCCGCCGCAGTCGGGACAGCGCGGTTTGTACGTTCGCGTCCCGCACTCGGTGCACTCCTGGCGACCGACCTCTACTTCGACTTTCCCCTGAGAGTCGTCGTAGCTGTCGCCGGCGACCGCGGCGTCGCCGACCTTGCGCTGGGAGCCGCCGGCGTCGCCGATGGGAAAGAGGGTGTGGACCGCCGGCGAGAGGTCCCGTTTCTCCGACTTCTCCGGGCGACCCATCCGGTTGCCGATGCGGGTGGGGGCGCGCTCGCGGACCGGGAACGGCGCGATCTCGTTGACGGCCTCGATCGCGTTGGCGCCGTCCTCGGTGGAGGCGGCCGACGATTCCAGTTGCGCGTCGCTGGCCTCGCCGCCGCCGTAGGTCCTCGCGCGCTCGGAGAGGTCTTCGGGCGTCCAGTCCCGTTCGAGCGAGTCGTCGAAGCCGAGCGTCCGAACCAAAGGACGCCAGTCCGGGACGACGAGCGTGTCGTCGGTCTGTGTGTGCTCGACGAGGAGGTGCTCGACGGCCCGCCGGACGGTCTCGGAGCGCGGGATGACGAGATCGCCCGCCGCCGCGGCACCGGCGTCGCGGTCGTGGCCGTCCGTGGCGGCGTCGTGTTGCGTCTCGGCCGCGCCGCCCGGGTCGCCGTCGCCGTCGTCGGGGTTCCGAACGACGGCTCGCGGGTCGTCGCTCGCGGGTCCTCCGTCCCCGCTCGCATCCGAGGTGCCTCGCACCTCGCTCTCCCCGCTCGCTTTCGAGACGCTCCGCGTCTCGCTCGCGCCGTCGGTCTGTGCGATCCGCCCCTCGTCGACGGCGTCGGCGAGCGCGCACACCTCGTCGACCGAGAGGTCGTGCCAGCAGTAGGTGTACTTCGGGTGCAGCGGGGCGTCGTACTCGTCGGCCCACTCCAGGGCCTCCTGCGCGCTCGGGTCCGAGAGGTCCACGTCCAGCGAATCCCGCATCGCCTGGACGTCCGCGCCGGCGTCGTCGAACTCGTGGGCCCACCACTCGACGGTGTAGGAGGCGGGCGCGAGCGGGTGGTTGTTCTCGACGA
>JBDGSU010000213.1:0-14551 GCA_042217395.1 Halosimplex sp. | reverse complement strand
GACGTAGGTGTCGAGCAGGAACGGGAAGGTGTCCTCCTCGTACTCGAGGATCTCGCGGACGTGGTGCTGGTTGTGCTCGGAGAGCTCGTCGATCGGGATGTCGTCGCCGGGTTCGAGACCGTGCTCGTCGACGTACTCGCCGACGTCTTCGTTGCGCGCCCAGATGACCTCCAGGTCCCACTCGTCGGCCCAGTGCTCGACGAACTCGATAAGCTCGTCGAAGTGCTGGTAGTGGTCGATGAACACGACCGGCGGGACTTCGAGGTCGAACTGCTCGGCGACCTCCTTCACGAAGTAGAGGGTGAGCGTCGAGTCCTTGCCCCCCGTCCACATCACGACCGGGTTCTCGTACTCCTCGAGACCCTTGCGGGTGACCTCGATGGCCTTCTCGATCTTGTCGTTGATGTGCGGGTAGTCGGCGGGGTCCTCGCCCTCGCCCTCGCTGTAATCGACGTCCAGGTAGTCGGGGAACTCTGTCGACATCGGTAATGAGATGTAATTAGCCGGCGGGATAAGTTCTTTTTGGACGATCTGTCGTTCGCGGTGTGAGGCCACTTCGCACGGTGGGGCCCGGGATCCCGGGCGAGACCGGGAATGTCCGGGGGCGCGGGCGTCCCGTCGAGCGGAGGAACGAAAGGGGTCGGGGGCGAAGCGGGGGACGATGAGCGCACGCACCGGGGAGACGGGGGCTGTCGAACGGGACGACGGGGGACGGCGGTCGCTGCGGGCCCTCCACCGGGAGGCGCGCTACACCAGGTGGCTCCGGTGGCACCTGGTCGCGGCGCTCGCGGTCTTCTTCGCCAGCGCGTTCGCGGCCTACGCGGTCGTCGGGACGATCCCGATCGACCAACTGACCGCGCTGATCGAGGAGGCCCAGTCGGACCTCCCCGGGGACAGCCCGCTCCCGGAACTGTCGTTCGTCCCGCTGCTCGCCAACAACCTCCGGGCGCTGCTGTTGATCGGGCTCGGGACCGTCACCGGCGGCCTGCTCTCGGTGTTCGGGCTGGCGGTCAACGGCGCGCTCGTCGGCGCGGTCGTCTCGGTCGTCGTCCGCCAGACGTCGTGGGTCGTCGTCGTCGCCGCGCTGGCCCCCCACGGCGTCTTCGAGCTCTCGGCGTTCTTCGCGGCGGCGTCGGTGGGCCTCCGGGTCCCCCACCGGATCCTGCGCTATCTCCTCGGCTGGGACGAGACCCCGCTGACCCGCGTCGAACTGTTCGAACTGGCCGTCATCTCGGTCGTCCTGGTCGCGACGATCGCCGTCGCCGCGTGGATCGAGGTGAACGTCACGCTCGACGTGGTCGAGTGGGTCGCCGGTCCCGACGCCCTCCCGTGATACCGACCGGTGGTACTACCCGGCAGTACATCGACCGTGGTATCCGTCTTCGGTGGAACTTTACGTCGGTCCGAAGAACCGCAGGTCGATGAGTGCAACCGACGATAGCGACGAGTCCGGCCCGACCCCCCCTCTCAGCGAACGGGTCGTCTCCGCGGTCGCAGCCCACAGGGACGTCGAAGAGACCGCTCTACCGCCGCTTTTCGAGGTGCTCGACCCCGACGCCCTGGACGCGCTGTTCGAGACCCCCGGGGCTGTCCCCCAGGGCACGGTCACGTTCGAGTACGCGGGCTGCATCGTCGAGTGTTCGAGCGACGGGACCGTCGACGTGCGCGGCTGCGACGCGGACTGACCGCGAGGACAGACGGCCACCGAGGGCCGACGCCCGGCGGAGTCCGCGGGCGACTGGCCGCCGGTGGTCGGACGGGTCGATCGACTCGAGACGGGTCGGGAGCGGGGAGAACGGGAAACGCCGAATCGAGGCCGTCAGCCGGAGATGAACTCGTTGTCGCGCCAGTTGACGCCGTCGGAGTCCTCGTCCTCGCGGGGGTCCTCGACGACGTTGATCGAGGCGGGGCGGTCCTCGCCGTCGACGATGCGAACGGCCTCGAGGTCGTCCTCGGGCGAGGTGATGGCGGTGAGCGTTCCCTTCTCGGCTTCGCGGGCGATCTCACAGAGCACCCGGAACATCTCGTACTGGAGGGTGCTGTTCTGGAGGACCGTCTCGCGGTCGCCCTTGAAGCAGGCGTATTCGACGAGTTCCGACGGCGGTTCCTCCTCCTCTTCCTCGAGGGTGCCCCACTGGGGGCCGCCCGCGGTGTCGGTGGTGTGGACCGGGGTGGTGTCGTCCGCTTCGTCCTCTTCGATCTCCTCGTAGACGCGGTTCTCGGTGACGCTCGCCTTGACCTGTGCGGTCGGGGTGTACTTGCTGATGCTCTCGTCCGCGGAGACAGCGCTGATGATGAGCGTGTTGTTCCGGCGCGTGATATCGACGTCCTCGACGTTGTCCGGCAGATCCGGATCGTCGAAGAAGTCGTACACGTCCTCCAGAGGCAGTTCCAGTGTCGAGTGGAGTCTGTATACGCGGCTCATGTTTGATGGAATCGCCGGCCGTCCGCTGACGACGGTGCTACACACCAGTAGAACGCCCACCCATATAGGGCCTACCCTTCCGTCTCGGGCCGCTTTCCCTTCTTCGGGGACCCGATCCGTCCCCCCGCGGTCGGTCGAGTAGGGTTCGGATACCGGAGTATCGCGTGGGTTTTTCACCGTCCGGGCCCGATTAACGCCCGTGAAAGAGTACGAGCGCAAACAGCTCCTGGAACGCATCGGCCGGGAGGGGGCGACCGTCGGCGCCGATATCCCCGACAGCATCGACGTCCAGGGGGAGTCGGTCGACCTGCGCGAGTTCGTCTTCGAGATCAAGCGCCGGGACACGATCCCCGAAGGCGAGCGCGAGCGCGTCGAGCGGGCCAAGACGAACCTCCGGCGCGAGCGCCGCGAGCGCAAGGAGCGCATCGAGGCCGGCGAGGTCTCCCGCGAGGAGGGCGAACGGCTCGCCGAAGCGATCATCGGTATCGACCGCGCGCTCAACGCGCTGGAGAACCTCGGCCCGGCGAACCTCGAGGCCGAGATGCGCGCCCAGGAGACCGCCGACAAGAAGCGCTGGATGAACTTCCTCAAGAAGGCGCTGGGGCGGGACCAGGACAGCCAGGGCTCGCACCGCTCGACGGGGCGGTCACCGTGAGCTCCGACGAGGACATCGCCGCGCGACTGGAGGAGTTCGCGGACCTGCTGGAGGCCAGGGACGTCGAGTACAAACCCCGCGCGTACCGGCGAGCGGCCGAGAACGTCCGCGAGTACCCCGGCGACGTCGCCGCGCTCGCCGCAGAGGACCCCGAGGCCGTCGAGGAGATCGAGGGCGTCGGGGAGGCCATCTCCGAGAAGATAGTCGAGTACGTCGAGACCGGCGCGATCGCGGAGCTCGAGGGACTGCGGGCGGAGCTGCCCGTCGACATGGCCGCGCTCACCCGCGTCGAGGGCGTCGGCCCGAAGACCGTCGGGACCCTCTACGAGGCGCTCGGGATCGAGACGCTCGACGACCTCGAAGCGGCCGCCGAGGCCGGCGAGATCCGCGATGTGAGCGGGTTCGGCGAGAAGACCGAGCGGAACATCAGAGAGAACGTCGCGTTCGCCCGCGAGGCGTCCGAACGCGAACGGCTCGGAGAGGCCCGCCCGCGCGGCGAGGGGGTCGTCGCCTACCTGGCGGGCCGCGAGGGCGTCGAGCGGATCGATCTGGCGGGCTCGCTGCGGCGCTGGAAGGAGACCATCGGCGACGTGGACGTCCTCGTCGGGAGCGAGTCGCCGGAGACGGTCGTCGACGCCTTCGCGGACTGGCCCGAGGCCGACGACGTCATCGAGGCCGGCGACCAGAAGGCGAGCGTCCGCGCGGGCGGAGTCCGCGTCGACCTGCGGGTCGTCGACCCCTCCGAGTTCGGCAGCGCGCTCCAGTATTTCACCGGGAGCAAGGAACACAACGTGGCGGTTCGCAACATCGCGATCCGGAAGGGCCTGAAGATGAACGAGTACGGCGTATTCGACGTCAGCGAGGCGCGCAGCGCCTCGGAGAGCCGGACGGAGTCCGGCGAGGAGGTCGAGGATCCGGACGCCGACCAGCGGGCGGGCGAGCGGATCGCAGGCGAGACCGAGGAGGGCATGTACGAGGCCGTCGGGCTGCCGTGGATGGCGCCCGAGTTGCGGGAGAACTGGGGCGAGATCGAGGCCGCGCAGGCGGGCGATCTGCCGGATCTCGTCGACGAACCGGACGTGCGTGGCGACCTGCACGTCCACACCGACTGGTCCGACGGCGACTACACCGTCGCCGAGATGGTCGAGGGGGCGGCCGCGTTCGGTCACGACTACGTCGCGATCAGCGACCACGCCACCGGGCCGGGGATGGTCGGCGGCGTCGGCCTCTCGGACGACCGACTCCGCGAGCAACTCGACGAGATCGAATCGGTCGCGGCCGACGCCGACATCGAGGTGTTCTCTGGCGTCGAGGCGAACATCGCGACCGACGGCACGATCTCCGTCGCCGACGACCTGCTGGCCGAGCTGGACGTCGTCGTCGCCTCGCCCCACGCCGGGCTCGACGGCGACGGGACCGACCGACTGGTCGAGGCGGCGAGACACCCCGAGGTCGACGTCATCGGTCATCCCACCGGGCGGTACATCAACCAGCGAGCCGGGCTGGACGTCGACGTCGAGCGGCTGGCGGCAGTCGCGGCCGAACACGACACCGCGCTGGAGATCAACGCCAACCCGGCGCGGCTGGATCTCGGCGGTGCACCGGTCAAGACGGCCGTCGAGGCGGGCGCGACCGTCGCGGTGAACACGGACGCCCACCGGCCGGCGAACTACGACCTCGTGCGTTACGGCGTCCACACGGCCCGGCGGGGCTGGGCGGAAGCGACCGACGTACTCAATACCCGAGGGGTCGAAGGCCTGCGCGAGTTCCTCGAATGACCGGCGACGAGTCCGATCACGGCGAGCGCGTACGCGAGAGCAGTCCCGGCGCCGACGTCGCCGGCGACGGCGGCGATACCGGCGGCAGTGCGGACGACGACGGCGACGGGATCCCCCGGCGGCCGACGTCGGAGACGGCGCTCCTCCTCGACACGATGCTCGGCAAGCTCGCGACGTACCTTCGGATGTGCGGGTACGACGCCGCCTACGCCGGCGAGCGCGGGATCGAGGCCGACGACGACGTGCTGGCGGTGGCCCACACCGAGGGGCGGACGCTCGTCACACGCGACCGCGACCTGGCCGCGCGGGCCGAGCGCTCGCAACTGCTCTCGACCCGCGAGGTGACCGAACAGCTGCGCGAGCTCCGCCGTTCCGGGTTCGACCTCGAACTCGCCGCCGAGCCGACGCGCTGTAGCGCCTGCAACGGCCCGCTCGAGCGTGTCGACCGGACGGAGCCGACGCCCGACTACGCGCCCGAGACCCACGAGGAGACGGTCTGGCGCTGTCGCAACTGCGGCCAGCACTTCTGGAAGGGGAGCCACTGGGACGACGTGGTCCGGACGCTCGACCGGCTGTAGCGGGAAGCCACCGAGCGCATCCAAAGCGGCTTAGTAGCCCATGGCCCTACCGCCGGACGAATGACGCTATCGGACGAGGCCCGCGAGCGACTCGCGGACGTGGTCGCGCTCCAGCCGACGAAAAACGCCGAGCTGCAGGCCCAGTGGGATATGGACAGCGGGAGCGCCGTCCACCAGTACCTCGAGTCCGAACTGAAAGACTACTACTACCGCAACGAGGACAGCCTCATCTGCGCGACGCCCGAGGCCAATCAACTCGTCGGCGACGACGTCGACGGCGAGGTGGACGAGCAGGTCGTCACCGTCCCCGCCCTCCAGGCCGCGGCGCTCGACGTCCTCCCCGCCCACGACGAGGAACCCCAGAGCGTCGTCGCCACGCTCCACGCGCTTCGCGACGCCGGGCGCGACCCCGAGGTCGACGAGGTGCGCTCGGCGCTGCGCTCGCTCGCCGAGAAGGGCGTCGTCGAGCGCGTCCAGAAGACCGTCCCGACCTACCGGCTGGCCGTCGAGCGCGACGCGATGGAAGTCGAACGGCTCGACCGCGACGAGGACTGAACGGTCCCGGCCCGGGCGAACGGAGTCGTTTACGGGCCCGCGGTCGTACGGAGCAGCGATGACGGGCTTCGACCCCGAGAAGTTCGAGGACAAGTACGTCCACTACATGGACGAGCTCCAGGCCGCCTACAGCAACGCCTACCAGCACTTCCACGGCCGATACGATTCGGCGCTCCTCAAGGCGATCGACCGGCAGGTGCTCGACGGGAGCGAACCCCACTACGAAGGTGACGGGGAGTTCCGGGTCGAGCTCCCGGAGAACCCCCGCGAACGCGCGGGCGACGTGCCCGTCGACGACGAGACGTTCGAGGCCGTCCTCGAGGCGTTCGTCGACCGCATCGAGCTCGAGCTACGGCGAATCTTCGGGTTCGAATCCGTCTGAGAGGGCGGGACGAACGGCGGCGACAGCGGACGGCCCCGGACGGTCCCACCAGCTACCCGCTACTGTCCAGCCCGGGCCGCCGACGCCGACGCTGGCGGTCCAGCAGCCGTTTGATCCCCTTGCCCGGCCCGCCCGCTATCGGCCACTCGCCCGAACGCCAGACCGGAGGTTCCGGCTCGAAATCGGGACAGCGCCCCGAACACTGCCCGGCGGTCTGGTGGCACCCCTTGGCCGCGCAGTAGGGGAGGAACCCCGGCGAGTCGGCGGCGAGTTCGAAGTGTCGACAGTCGGGCCGCATCGTGTCGGCGTAGGCGCGCCAGCCGCGGCCGTAGGCCCGCTCGGCGAGTTCGAGGCGCTTGTCGGCCTTCCACTCCGGGTCGGCGTACTCGAAGCGGGCCGCCGAGGCGTCGCGGTCGCCGCCCGACGGGCGCTCGAGGATCCGGGTCCCGGGGTCGTCGACCGACAGCGCGCGCGGGTGCCACGACACCTCGGCGTCGCCGTCCGCGCCGACGGTGATGATGCCCGCCTCGACGGGGACGTCCTCGATCAGCGCGGGCTCGACGGCCTCCCCCGTCTCCGTCGTCGCGACCCAGACTTCGTCCGCGAGCGCCAGCGCCACGTCCCGTTCCAGCTGGGGGGCCAGCGCCCGCGCCGCGCTGGCGTCCAGGTCGGGTTTGTTCTCGATGGCGACGATCCGCTCGACCCAGTCGGGATAGGTCCACTTGCGGCGGATCTCGATCCGGTTGTTCGACAGGCGGCGGCGCTCGACCAGCCCGCGGTCGGCCGCCTCGTGGACCGCCTCGCGGACGTAGCGCCACGGGTAGCCCGGGTCGGGCAGGGCGTCGCGGTACCACGTCCACTCCGCGGGCGCGTTCCGGACGACGTGGAGCAGGTCCGAATCGAGCTCGTCGAGCCCGAAGTTCGCCCGCTGGCGTAGCGCCTCAGGGTCGCACTCGACGACGACGGTGTCCCAGCGGCGCCGCTTCGTGCCGATCTGGCGGGCGACGATGGCCGTCGAGTCGTCGGTCGCCACCCCGTCGGGCGGCCACTCGCGCTCGGCCCACTGGCAGACGCACAGCTCGAAGACGAACTCCGGGGCGTCGACCGGCGCGCCGGTAGCGGGAGCCACGACCCGACGTAGGCGTCGGCGGGCGCTTATGCCTTACGCGAACGACCCCCACTCCGAGAGCCGTCCATATACCGATATATCCCTCCAGTGAATTTCATAGACGATGATAACTGACCCGAGATTAGGGCGTCTACACCCACATATCAACTCGTTCGTTCGTGAGATCGGCATCGGTACGCGAAAACAAACCGAATATGACCTGTCTCTACGAGGATAGAATTTAAATAGTATGCGGAAACACTTGTTCCCATGGTTGGGAGCCTGTTCGGTAGCGGGGTCGGATCGCTCGTACTGCAAAGCAACGGGAGCGGAGGGGCGCTGGCGGCGCTGGGGTTGCTGTTCATCATCGTGCCGCTGATCGTCGGATTGGTCGTCGTCGCTGGGATGTGGAAGACCTTCTCGAAGGCGGGACAGCCCGGGTGGGCGGCCATCGTCCCGATATACAACGTCTACGTCCTCGTCGCGAAGATCGCGGACCGGGACATCGTGTGGGTGCTGTTGAGCATCTTCATCCCCTTCGCGATCATCATTCCGCTGATCGACGTGGCGGAGGCCTTCGGGAAGGGGACCGGGTACGGTCTCGGCCTGGCGTTCCTCGGGTTCATCTTCTTCCCGATGCTGGGCTTCGGCGACGCTCAGTACCGGGGTACGGGCGGGTACTGATACGGACGATTGCGAGACAGGCCGAGACCGATCGCACGCGGTCGTGGGGTCGACTCGGGACACGCTTGCAGTAACCCGGACGAGGCCGGATCGGGGCCGCTCAGAGCCCGCCGACTACGCAACGGAGCGACTGCGGTAGGGGCACCCGCGAGACGCGAATGCGACCTCCGGTCGCTGTGATCCGGTCATCGGCGGGTCAGCCGTGCGCGTAGAGCCTGCTGACGGACCGACTGCGAGGGCGGCGCCACTGGTGGTCCGGCGCGGGCCGCCGCTCCGGCCGCGCAGGCCGCTTACCCTTCGGCCTCTCCCTCGGCTTCCGCCTCGGCCGTCTCCTCGTCTTCGGCGAGTCTCTCGTCGAGGAACTCGTGGGCCTCCTCGAGTATCTCGCGGGGGCCGTCCTGCGTGACGGTGTTGACGGCCTGTTCGTAGTCGCGCCACTGGAGGTCGCGGTGCTCGTGGGAGAGCTCCGCCGACGCCTCGAACGAGCGGGCGATGAACAGGTGTACTGTCTTGTGGATCGTGTTGCCGTTGGCTTCGAACACGTAGTCGTAGTCTTCTCGGAAGCCGTCCAAGAGCCGGAAGTCACCGATTCCGGCCTCCTCTTTCACTTCGCGGATGGCGGTCTGCTGGAGTTCCTCCTCCCCCTCGACGCCCCCTTTCGGGAACTCCCAGTCGCCGGGGCGACTCTTCAGGAGCAGGTACTCCCGCCGGCCACGCGTGTCGCGAAAGAGGATGGCTCCCGCGCTCGTGGCCTCTATCATTACCCGTACGTACTCTATCACTCCTTAAGAGAATATCGGAGCACGACAGACGTCGAATCCTCCGTCGGTCGCCGCCGCGAGCGCCAAACGCATCGCTTATCCCCGGCCGCGCCGACCGAACGGGTATGCCGTTCGTCACGAAACTCACGTTCACGAGCGGGGATCGGCGACTCCTCGACGACGTCGTCGACGGCGTCAAGGCCGCCGCCGAGCGAAAGGGCGCGGAGCTGAAAGGCCCCCACCCCCGGCCTCCGACCGACCACCGGGTGCCCCAGTCGAAGCTACTGGCGGCCGACGGGGGCGAGTTCGAGCCCTGGCAGTACACCGCCTACACCCGCACCGTCGAGATCCACGGCCACGACGAGTTCGCCCGCTCGGTCGCCGGCGACGACTACCCCGACCGCATCCACGTCGAGGCCGAGATCGAACAGGTCCGGTGAGTTCGAGGTCGTCGCGGTTCGAGGTCGTCGCGATTTCTCGGTCAGTGATTCAGAGACCAACGCCACCGTCGCGACCGTTACGGCCGTGATATCCGGGGACGCAAACAGCGTGAAAGCCCCCGCCCGTTCCGGTCGCGCGCCTCGTTGCGCGCTTCCCTCGCTTCGCTCGGTCCAGTGCTTACGTCGTCGTGCTTCTCGGAACGGGCGGCCCCTTTCAGTCCCACCCGTCACAGCTGACCAGTCAGTCTAAGCAGGTGGGAACGAAAGGGGCGGCCCGTTCGACGCAGACGGGCGACGCAAGCACGCGAGCGAAGCGAGCGCGCGCAGCGAGCCCCTCAAGTCGAACGGGTCGGGGCTTTCACGCTGTTCGCGGTCACAGGCCCAGCGGCGCGCGCCTCAGATCAGACACCCGCTCATCGCCGAAACCCACACGTTCCCGCGGCACCCACCCCACCCCATGAGCACACCGAGCCGCGACCGACTGGTCGAGTTGCGCCGCGAGTTCCACCGCAAGCCCGAACCGGCCTGGCGGGAGTTCTGGACCACCGCGCGCGTCGTCGACGAACTCGAGTCGATGGCCGTCGACGAGATACTGGTCGGCTCCGAGGTACTGGCCGAGGGCGAACGCATCGCCGTCCCCGACGACGATGAACTCGAGCGGTGGTTCCGACAGGCCGAAGACGAGGGCGCCAACCCGGAGACACTCGAACGGCTGCGCGGCGGGTACACCGGTGCGATGGCGACGCTCGAGCGCGAGGCGCGCGGCGCCTCGGACGGCGCGAGCGGGGAGGCGACCGACCCGCGAGCGCGGGGGGACGGACCCACCATCGCCCTCCGCGTCGACATCGACGGCCTCCCGCGTCCGGAATCGTCCGACGACGAGCACGTCCCCGCTCGCGAGGGATTCCGCTCAGAGCACGAGGGCGCGATGCACGCCTGCGGGCACGACGCCCACATCACGATGGGACTGGGCGTGCTCGAGGCCGTCGCCGACAGCGACTTCGCGGGGACGCTGAAGGTGTTCTTCCAGCCCGCCGAGGAGACCATCGGCGGCGCCAAGCCGATGGCCGAGAGCGGCCTGCTCAACGACGTCGACTACCTCCTCGCCGTCCACATCGGACTGGACCACCCGACCGGCGAAGTCGTCGCGGGCGTCGGGGGCTTTCTCGCGGTCCACCAGTTCCGCGCGGCGTTCTCGGGCGAACCGGCCCACGCTGGCGGCCATCCGAACGAGGGGCGCAACGCCGTGCAAGCGATGGCCGCGGCGGTCCAGAACCTCTACGCCATCCCCCGCCACGCCGAGGGCGCGACGCGGGTCAACGCCGGCGACGTCGAGGGCGGCAGCGCCTCGAACGTGATCCCCGAGTCCGCGCGTATCACCGGCGAGGTCCGCGGCGAGACGACGGAACTGATGGAGTACATGCGCGAGCGCGCCCACTCGGTGCTCGAGGGCGCGGCGACCATGCACGACTGCGACCTCGAGATCACTCCGGAAGGCGAGGCGCCGGGCGCCGAGAGCGACGCCGCGGTCGTCGACGTCGTCGAGACCGTCGCCGGTCGGACGAGCGGCGTCGACTCCGTGCTCCGGCGCGACGATCTGGGCGGGAGCGAGGACGCCACCTTCCTGATGAAACGGGTGCAAGACCACGGCGGCCTCGCCGCCTACGTGGGGGTGGGGACCGACCATCCCGGCGGCCACCACACGGCGACGTTCGACGTCGACGAGGACTCGCTGGTCGTCGGGGTCGACGTACTTAGCCAGACGGTCCGCGCGCTCGCCAGGGACCGGCCCTGAAGCCCGCCTCGCGCACCTGTGAATCTACGTCCGCGAAGCGGTCCGGTCCTACGCGGCCGGGCCGCGCCAGCGGTAGAGCACGTTGCCGCTCGAATCGTCGCTCGGCACCCACGAGACCGTCACTTCCGTCGCCGAGAGGTCGAGTTGACTCGCGGCGGCCGGACAGACCGTCCCGACCGACACCTCAGCGTTCGTCCCGGCCGCGATCGTTGAACCGGCGACGCCCAGATCCCCGACCGGGAACCGCTTCGTGACGGTTCCGGCGCCCCGGCAGTTCGCATCCGAGACGTAAACGTAGACGTTCTCGCGGGCGACGACGTCACCGCCGGTGAACTCCAGCGTCAGTTCGTGTCCCCCGCTGGTGACGTCGAACTCCTCCCGGACCGCCACCGTCGGTGCCCCCGCTCCGGACATTCGTTCTCGAACCCGAGGAAGAACGTCGCCGCTGTCGCCGCAAGCAAGACCGTGATCGCGACCATCGGGATGATCCCGATGACCGGTGATACTCCCCGTTCCGCGGTTCCTCCGAACATGATTTTCCCCCGCACACGGCTGGCCCGACCCACCCCACACCGGGGCGGCCGTGTTCCACACCGCAACTGTCGTCCCGGTTCGGCCCCTCACCGCGCGTCGCAGACTAGTTAGATCGAATACACGTATAAATGTCGCCTGTTTTCGAGACAGTTAACTGCCGAATAACGATCACCCGAACGTCGTATCCGACACGGACTCTCGAGAGACAGTCCGGGATCGGTCGTACGACCGCGGTCGACCGGGAACACGCGTGGAGCAATCCGGACGATAGTAGAATTTGAAAGACATGGCTCGGACGATCGCACGCAGTCATGCGATCGACCGTGCAAACGCTTTCAAATTCTACTAGAGTTCCGAACAGGTCGGGAGCGCTCACGCCCGGCGGTCGTCGGAGACTGTGATTCCCTACCGGTCGGGAACGTGGGGCGGGCGGTTCGAAGACGGTGATGAACGGAGCGGTCAGTACTTCGGATCGGCGCCGGTGGTCGCGTAGACGTCGTCCATGATCTCGTCGCGGCGGGTCTGCCAGTCGTCGAAGGCGGCGCGGCTGTCGGGGTAGGCCTCGTAGTGGTCGAGCACGCGCTCGGCCAGCTGTTTGGTCTCGTAGAGGTCGTAGATAGTGCCCAAGTGACCGAACGACTTCAGCGCCGTCTTGAGCTTGAGCCAGAGGCCGATCTCCGTCTCGCCCGCGTAGAGGCCCTCGGCGATCTTCTCGGCGGGCAGCGCCGCGAGCATCCCCATCAGGCTGTCGATGTCGTAGGCGGTCGTGAAGATGTTGTAGACGTCGAGCGTGGCGAAGCGGGCCCCGAAGTGGTCCATCACCCGCTCGTTGTACGCCCAGAGGCGATCCTCGCCCACGTCGCCGGCCTCGAGGGCCTCGACGGCCTGCTCGCCGGCGTACTGCCCGGAGTGGGCGGCGCCGCCGATGCCGCCGCCGGTCGTCGGGTTGACGCAGCCGGCGGCGTCGCCGACGGCGATGAACCCCGGCGCGACCGCCGAGTCGTACGGTCGGCGGGTCGGCAGGGCGGCGCCGAGTTTGTCCTCGACGGTGGCGCCCTGGAACTCCGCGCGGTTCCGCAGGTCCCGTTTGAGGTCGTCGACCAGGTGCATCGGTTCCTCGGTCATCTGGAAGCCCAGTCCGGCGTTTATCTCCGTCTCGGTGCGCGGGAAGTACCAGAGGTAGCCCGCGGCCCGCTCGGTCGGTTTGAACACGAGCGCGTCGGACCACTCGACGGGCTCGTCGACGTGGACGATCTCCCGGTAGGCCGAGCAGAACTGCTGATAGCTGACGTTCGTGTCGAAGGTCGTTCCGTCGAAGTCGACGTGGTCCTGCAGGATCGACAGCGCGCCCGCGCCGTCGATGACGATGTCGGCCTCGTAGTCGACCGGGTCGCCCTTCTCCATCGCCCGGACGCCAGTGACGCGGCCGTCGTCGGCCTGGGTCACGTCCTTGACGAGCGTGTCGAAGCGCAGGTCGGCGCCCGCGTCTTTCGCCCCCTCGATGATGCGCCGGCCGTACTCCCAGCGATCGATGACGGCGAGTTCGCCGGGCACGGGAATCTCGACGACGGTGTCCTCCTGTGGGATCTCGAAGCGGCCGTGATCCACGTCGGTGTTGGTCATCGCGGGTTCGAGCCGCGACTCGGGGATCGAATCGGGGAAGGCTCCGGCGCCTTTCAGCGCGTCGCCGCATGCGATGTGGCCCCCCTCCGCCTCGGGTTTGCGCTCGAGGAGCGCGACGTCGTAGCCCTCGCGGGCGACGGTCGCCGCGGCGTAACACCCGCCGGTCCCCGCCCCGACGACGACGACGTCGTACTCGCGTGTGGTCATGCACACCCGTGATACGCCCACGGAGAAAACTCTTTACGACCATCTTTTTCGCGGATGGGTTTCCTCGCGAGGGAACCCATCCGCCAAAAACATGGGTGAAAAAGGCCGGTCGCTCACTACGTTCGCGACCGGTGTCTGCGGGAGTGAGCACCGCGAACGACCGCAGGCTCGTCAGAGCTTCGCTCTGACGGTGAACCGGCGCCTTCGGCGCCGGATGCTCAGTCCAGAAGACTCATCGAGCAGTCGCGGTGGCGCGCGCTGGAGCGCGTGTCCGAGCACTGCGAGGACCGCGCGACGGAACTGCGCGAGGTCTGCTCACGGGCGCGAAGCGCCCGTTCGCACGGTCCGAGGGACCTTTGGTCCCTCGCTATCTTCGCGAGTGAGACGAGCGAAGGCTCGGAAGACGAACGGAGTGAGTCTTCCAGTAGACGAGCGACCGCAGGGAGCGAATCGGCTGGGGACGAGTGTGGCTGGCGCGGTGCAGTGCGGATCGGACGTTCCTGGCGGACTGAAAGGGCGAGGTCCGGTCGTTGTGCCCCGGCGACGCAAGCACGCGAGCGCCGCGAGCGCGCGCAGCGAGCCGCGGCCCGCGACCGGACCGAGGGCTTTCAGCGCCCGCTGTCGACTGCGGTCGCAGTCTCGTCGCTTTCGTTCACGCCACCCCGAACAGAAGTTCACGATACGCTCGAACGCCGTACGTAACGGGCGGTTTCCGAATGCAGTCGTCGAACCGATTCCCTCGGGAAGAACCCTGTGAAACCCTCAGTTCCCGTAAGCGCCGCTTCCGCCCGGAGACCCGTTGAAACGGCGACACCGCTGTTCGAGTTGCGCGCGGAAAATAGAGGCGACGGCCCGACGCCGTCGGGTCGACGACCGGACGGGCGGTCCGGTCGGAACGGACCGGTCAGTGGATGCCCATCGCTTCGATCTGCTCCTGATACCGGTTGCGGATGGTGACCTCGGTCACCTGGGCGACGTCGGCGACCTCGCGCTGGGTCTTCTTCTCGTTGCAGAGCAGGGAGGCGG
>JBDGSU010000040.1:0-14655 GCA_042217395.1 Halosimplex sp. | reverse complement strand
AATCATCTTGCCCTCTCACGGCAAGGACCAGGGTTCAAATCCCTGACGGAGCACTGCAGCGAACGAAGTGAGCGAAGCGCGGACGAGGGGATTCGAACCACGGGAATCCGAGTGCAGCGAGGATTCGCATCGGGTTCAAATCCCTGACGGAGCACTTTTCTCCCGTCGACTTCCGATGGGCGACCCGTCAGCGTTCCGTCCGAAGTGCACATCGTCGCTCGAGCCTCGCGACTCCTTCGAGACGCCTCACGCCTCCCCTGCCCGGAGTACCGTCGACCGATTCGGATACCGTCCTCGTCGTCGCCCGCTCTCCGCACCTCTCCCGCCGATCCGGATACCGTCCTCGTCGTCTGCCTCCGCGCCCCGACGACCGAACTCGCGATTGGTTTCGGGGAACCTAAACAGAATTTAGAAACCTCCGTTTCCGTTTTAGGTAACCCAAAGAATTATACGGAAAATGAAAGGATTTTTGAGTGCGAGACGCCTACGTCGGACCAGTGATGGGACTCCTGGCGAATCTCACCCTGGTGTTCGTGGCGGGACTGATCACGGCCCTCGCGACGGGGATCGGGGCGGTTCCCTTTTTCCTCGTCGACGACGTGAGCGACCGCTGGAACGTCGGCCTGTGGGGGCTGGCTTCGGGCATCATGCTCGCTGCGTCGGGGTTCGGGCTGATAAACGAGGGGATCGCGGAGGCGGGCGGGCTCACTGGCAAGCTCGTACTCGGGCTCCTGGCGGGGGTCGCGCTCGTCATCGTCGCGGACAGGGTCCTCTCGTACGTCGACGTCGGTGAGGAAGCGGACCACGAGCAGGTCGCCGACGGCGGGCACGGACACGGCCACGACCACGGTCACGACCACCACGTCGACCCCGAGGCGCTCGCGAAGGGCGACCTGAAGAAGATGGTCCTCATCCTCGGGATCCTGACGGTCCACAGCTTCCCGGAGGGGGTGGCGGTCGGCGTCTCGTTCGCGGAGCTCGGGCTCGCCGGCGGCCTGTCGCTGTTCGGGTTCTCCGTGCCGCTGCTGGCGGTGTTCATGACGATCGCCATCTCGATCCACAACATCCCGGAGGGGCTGGCGATCTCCATCCCGCTGCGGTCGCTCGACGTGAGCGAGTGGCGGATGGTCGGGCTCGCGATCTTCTCGAGTCTCCCTCAGCCGCTCGGAGCCGTGATCGCCTTCTACTTCGTCCGGATCGCGCGCGCTTGGCTCCCGTTCGGCTTCGGCTTCGCCGCCGGCGCGATGGTCTATCTCGTACTGACCGAGTTCGTCCCCGAAGCGCTGGAGTCGGGCGAACACCTCGACCGGAACGGCTACCCCGAACTCGCCGGCGGTCTGCTGGCGGGCGTGGTCGTCATGGTGCCGCTCGTGATGGTGTGAACTCCCCGTCGCACTCGCTGCCGATTCGAACCACGGGAATCCGAACGCGGCGAGGGTTCGAATCCTAACAGAGCGTTCGTCCACGTTCGAACGCCGGGCGACTGCGACCGAACTCGGACGCGGCGTTCGGCGTCCGGAGTAGGTTTATTGTCACGCCGACCGCAGGTAACGCGATGAAACTCGTCGACACGCACACGCACGCCTGGGGTCGCGACACCGACGAACTGCCGTGGGACGGCGAAGCCCTGCCGCCGGAGTGGTCCGGTCCGTATCCCCACGCCGACCTCGTCGCCGACATGGACGAGGCGGGCGTGGACGAGGGCGTCCTCCTCCCCACGTGGATGTACGGGCGCGGCCAGCGGGCGAACGAGTACACGATCCGGGCGATCGAGGCCCATCCGGACCGGCTCTGGGGGGTCGGCGTCGCCGAGTACGACGCCGATCCCGGGACGCTGCGCGAGCACGTCCGCCGGGTCACGGGACACGAGCGGATGCTCGGGCTCCGCTTTCACGCCTGCTTCGAGTACGGGCCGACGGCGGGCGCGATGGACCGGGAGGCCGACTGGGTCGCGAGCGAGGACCTCGACCCGCTGTACGACGAGCTCGCGGCGCGAGACGGGGCCGCGTTCGTCCTCCCGAAGCCAGAACAGCTCTCGATGCTTGCGTCGCTGGCCGACCGGCACCCGGACGTGCCGTTCGTCGTCGAACACATGGCCTGGCCCGACGAGGACACCGACCCCGACGGGGCGCCGTGGACCGACTTCGAGTCGCTGGCCGACCGCGACAACGCCTACGTCAAGGCGAGTTCGATCCCGCGAACGTCGGGGGAGGCGTGGCCGTACGAGAACGTCGAACCGCTCGTGACCGACCTGCTGGAGTGGTTCGGACCCGAGCGGCTCATGCTCGGGTCGGACTACCCCTGGCTCGACGACTGGGCGAGCTACCGCGAGTGCGTCTCCTGGATCGAGGAGGCCGACTACCTCTCCGCGCGGGACTGCTCGTATCTCTCCTATCGGACGTTCGACCGGCTCCGCAAGTGACCCGTGAGGCGGCGGTGCGGTCGGACGGTGGTGCGGTCGGGCGGCGGTGCGGTCGGACGGTGGTGCGGTCGGGCGGCGTGGTCCGGTCGGCGATCCCCGGGCGTGTGCCTAATACACTACCGGATCCCCGGGTCCCACATCTTTACCGGATTGCGAGCGAATTGGGGGTATGACTCTCGAGGAGGACTCGCTGGAGTACCACCGGGCGGACCCACCCGGGAAGATCGAGATCCGGACGACCAAGTCGACGAGCACGCAGCGTGACCTGAGCCTCGCGTACTCGCCGGGCGTTGCGGGACCGTGCCGAGCAATCCACGAGGACGCCGACGCCGCCTACGAGTACACGTCGAAGGGCAACCTCGTCGGCGTCGTCTCGGACGGGAGCGCGGTGCTGGGGCTGGGCGACATCGGGCCCCAGGCCTCCAAGCCGGTGATGGAGGGGAAAGGCGTCCTGTTCAAGCGCTTCGCGGACATCGACGTCTTCGACATCGAGGTCGACCACACCGACCCCGAGGAGTTCGTCGACGCGGTCGCGGGCATGGAGTCGACCTTCGGGGGGATCAACGTCGAGGACGTCGCGGCGCCGAAGTGTTTCGTCATCGAGGAGCGACTGCGCGAGCGCATGGACGTCCCGGTCTTCCACGACGACCAGCACGGGACCGCGATCATCTCCGGCGCCGCGCTGCTCAACGCCGCCGAGATCACCGGACGGGACCTCGACTCGCTGGAGGTGACGTTCGCGGGCGCCGGCGCCGCGGCCATCGCCACGGCGAAGTTCTACGTCTCGCTCGGGGTCCGCCGGGAGAACGTCACGATGGTGGACGTCGACGGGATCCTGACGACCGGGCGCGCCGAGGCGGGCGAGTTAAACGAGTACAACCGCGAGTTCGCCCGCGACGTGCCCGAGGGCGACCTGGCCGACGCGATGGCGGGCGCGGACGTGTTCGTCGGCCTCTCGGCGGGCGGCATCGTCGACCCCGAGATGGTCCGCTCGATGGCCGACGACCCGATCGTCTTCGCGATGGCCAACCCGACCCCCGAGATCGGCTACGAGGAGGCCAGGGCGGCCCGCGAGGACACCGTGATCGCGGCGACCGGGCGGTCTGATTACCCCAACCAGGTCAACAACGTGCTGGGCTTTCCCTTCCTGTTCCGCGGCGCGCTCGACGTGCGCGCGACCGAGATCAACGAGGCGATGAAGGTGGCGGCGGCGGAGGCGCTGGCCGACCTGGCCAAGCGGGACGTCCCGGACGCCGTCGTCAAGGCCTACGACGACCAGCCGCTGCAGTTCGGCCCCGAGTACATCATCCCGAAGCCCCTCGACACGCGCGTGCTCTTCGAGGTGGCCCCCGCCGTCGCCGAGGCGGCGATGGAATCGGGCGCCGCGCGGACCGACGTCGACCTCGACGCGTACGTCGAGCGGCTGGAAGCGCGACTGGGCAAGTCCCGCGAGATGATGCGGATCGCGCTCAACAAGGCCAAGAGCGACCCGAAGCGCCTCGCGCTCGCCGAGGGCGGCAACGAGACGATCATCCGCGCCGCCCACCAGATGGAGGAGGAGGGCATCGCCGACCCGGTCCTGATCGCCAACCCGGCCACCGTCGAGCGGAAGGTCGAGGGACTCGGGCTCGAGTTCGACCCGGAGGTGGTCGACCCGGCCGCCCGGGAGTACGACGAGTACGTCGACCGGCTCTACGAACTGCGACAGCGCAAGGGGATGACCCGGCGGGAGGCCGAGGAGACGGTCCGCGACGGCGACTACTTCGCGTCGGTGATGGTCGAGCGCGGCGACGCCGACGCGATGCTCACCGGGCTCACGCACCACTACCCGTCGGCGTTGCGGCCGCCGCTCGAGGTGATCGGTACCGAAGCGGGCGTCGACCACGCCGCGGGCGTCTACATGCTCTCCTTCGAGAGCCGCGTGGTGTTCGTCGCCGACGCGACGGTCAACCAGGACCCCGACGCGGCGACGCTGGCGGAGGTGACGCGCCACGCGGCCGACGTCGCCCGCCGGTTCGACGTCGAGCCGCGGGCGGCGTTGCTCTCCTATTCGGACTTCGGGAGCGTCGACAACGAGGGCACGCGAAAGCCCCGGCGGGCCGCGGCCGCGCTGCGCGAGGACCCCGAGGTGGACTTCCCGGTCGACGGCGAGATGCAGGCGGACACCGCCGTCGTCGAGGACCTGCTCGTCGGCGACTACGAGTTCGCGGAGCTCGAGGAACCGGCGAACGTGCTCGTACTCCCGAACCTCGAAGCGGGGAACATCGTCTACAAGCTCCTCCAGCGCCTCGGCGGCGCGGAGGCGGTCGGGCCCATGCTCGCCGGGATGGCCGACCCCGTCCACGTCCTCCAGCGCGACGACGAGGTCAAGGACATCGTGAACCTCGCGGCCGTGGCGACGATCGACGCCCAACGACCGGACGAGTAACGTCCGCCGAGCGACCGAGGTGTGACTATCGTAGAATTTGAAAGCGTTTGCACGGTCGATCGCACGATTGCGTGCGATCGTCCGAGCCATGTCCTTCAAATTCTACGATAGTAAGGGACCGAAGATCCCTCAGACCGTGCGAACGGGCGTCTTCGCCGCCCGTGAGCAGGCGGAGGGTGCACCTCGGTGCGAACGGCTCGCAGCGCCGTGAGCGAAGCGAGGGGGTTCACTGTCAGAGCATTGCTCTGACAAGCCCGCAGTCGTTCGCGGTGCTCACTCCTGCGGACACCGGTCACGACCGAAGGGAGTGGCCGGCTCTTTCACCCATGTTTTCGGCTTAGCGAGGGACCGACGGTCCCTCGGACCATGCGAACGGAGCCTTCGGCGCCGTGAGCAGACGGGGGTGTCCGTAGCGAACGCAGTGAGCGAGGACACCTCCGTCGAAAAAGATGGAAGCGATATCGTGAACCTCGTGGCCGTGGCGACGATCGACGCCGGACAACCGGACGAGCCGTAGGCTTCTCGAACGTTTATCATCGACCCTCGCGCACACGGCCAGTATGCAGCTCCTCGTCACGCTCCCGGACGACGATCTCCGTGACTCCTTTTTCCCGCCGCGCCTGCGCGACCGCCTCGAATCGCTCGGAGCGGTCACCTGGAATCCGACGGCCGAGGACTTCTCGGAGGCCGAACTCCGCGAGCGGATCGACGGCGTCGACGTGCTCGTGACCGGGTGGGGAAGCCCCCGGGTCGCCCCGGAAATCGCGGAGCGGGCGGACGACCTGGGTCTCGTCGCGCACACCGGCGGCAGCGTCGCCGACCTCGTCTCCGAAGCAGTGTACGATGCGGGGATCGACGTCGCGAGCGCGAACGACGTGATGGCCGACCACACCGCCGAGCACGCGCTCGCCCTGGTGCTCTCCGGACTGCGCGCCGTGCCGTCGCTGGACAGCGAACTGCGGGCCGGCCGGTGGGGCGTCGGCCCCGCCGAGATCCGGACGCTTCACGGCGCCGACGTGGGGCTCGTCGGTCTCGGCACCGTCGGGCGCGACCTGCTCGACCACCTCGCGGCCTTCGAGCCCGACGTGGCGGTGTACGACCCGTACGTGGACCCGGCGGACCTCAGCGAGTGGCCGTTCGCGTCGCTGGCGGACCTCGAGGAAGCGCTCGATTCGACGGTCGTCTCGGTCCACGCCGCGCGCACCCCGGAGACGGTCGGGATGCTCGGCGCGGCGGAACTCGCCCGGATCCCCGACGGGGCCCTGTTCGTCAACACCGCGCGCGCCGAACTCGTCGCCGAGGACGCCCTCCTCGACGAGCTGCGCTTCGGCCGGATCGCGGCGGCGCTGGACGTCTATCACGAGGAACCGCTGCCCGCGGACCACGAACTCCGGGAGCTAGCGAACGCGGTGTTGACCCCGCACGTCGGCGGGTCGCAGATCCGACCGCCGCTGACCGAGGCGGTGCTCGACGACGTCGAGCGGTTCCGCGACGGCGAGCCGCTGGAACACCGGATCCCGCGCGAGCAGTGGACGACGATGACGCGGTGAGCCGGCCGCGGCGGTCTCACACGGTTTCCTGTCGCAATGAACCGGTGCGTTCCGCCCCCGGGATCGGCGCTATCCGGAACTACTCTACGAGAAACCGTCTCGGCTCCCGCGGCGCTCAGACGGAGACGCCGACCTCGTCGGCGACCGACCGGACGTGGTCGGCCGCGCGGTCGTACGCGTCGGGGCCGTCGAGGTGTTCGAGCATGACCGGCAGGTCGTCGTCGAGGCCGTCGAGCGCCCGCAGGAGCGCCGGGTAGTCGAGGTCACCCTCGCCGGGGGGCACCTCCGAGAGGTGGACGAGCGGGTCGGACCCCAGCGCGACGTCCTTCAGGTGGACCGACCGGATGCGGTCGCCGAACTCGTCGACGAACGCCTCGATCAGGCCCGCGGTGTCGGCGTGTCTGCGGGGCGAGGCGACGAGGTTCACGGGGTCGAAGTGGACGGCGAACGCCGCTCGCTCGACGGCCTCGAGGAGCCGCCGGTAGCTCTCGACCGAGTCGGGGACCATCCACGGCATCGCCTCGAGCGCGTACGCGGCCTCGTCGGGGTCGGCGTCGTCGACGATCTCACGGACCGTCTCGACCACGAGGTCGAACGTCTCGTCGTCGAAGTTGTCGGGGTGCGGGCCGGCCCACGAGTCCCCCCGCGACCCGGCGACGTTCACGCAGCAGTTCGCGCCGACGGCGTCGGCGAGTTCGAGGTGTGAACTGCACGCGTCGACGGCCGCCGCGCGCTCGTCGGCGTCGGGGCTCACGGGGTTGTGCCCCCAGGCGCCGACTTCGGCGATGGTCACGTCCGCGTCGGCGGCGGCCTCGCGGTACGCCCGCACCGTCTCGGTGTCGGCGTCGGGTCCGACCGGGCAATACGCCGCCGCGTAACCGCGGTCGCGCACGGCCGTTATCCACTCGTCCGGGTCGTCGTAGTCGGCGAAGACGGGGCCGCCCAGTCGCATACCAGCCGTACGGCCGATCGCCTCAAACCGCTGGCGAAGCGGGCGATCCGTTCCGGTTGTCCGGGTCCGAACCGGTTCGGGTTCGTCGGTCCGTAGCCCCGGCCACGGTGCGAACATGTTCGGGAACACTGATAGTCCTCGAGGGACGTAAGGGAGAGATATGCCGCGGGCCAACCTGGAGATCACCGTCCCGGACTCGGTGTGGATCGGTGACCTCTCTCGGAGCTATCCGGAGGCACAGTTCGAGATCCTGACCGTCTTCCCGAAGGAGGAGGGCGGCGTCGCGCTGGCGGAGATCACGGCCGACGCCCCCGAAGACGTGGTTCGGCGGATGGCCCAGTACGACGAGGTGACCAACACCGACTTCCTCCAGCGGACCGACGACACGGCCCTCGTGCAGTTCGAGACGTCGAACCCGGTGTTGCTCCTCCCGGTGCGCAACGCCGGGACGCCCCTGGAGTTGCCGTTCACGGTCATCGACGGCTCGGTCCAGTGGGAGGTGACGGCCCCGCGGGACCGCCTCTCCGCGCTGGGCGACCAACTCCGGCAGTTCGGCATCGAGTTCGAAGTGCTCTCGGTCCGCCAGGAGATGGAGACCGAGCAGCTGCTCACGCCGAAACAGCTCCGTCTCGTCCAGACCGCCGTCCGGGAGGGGTACTACGACACGCCCCGCGAGTGCACGCTCACCGAACTCGCCGACGAGGCCGACATCGCCAAGTCCACCTGCAGCGAGACGCTCCACCGCGCCGAGGAGAAGATCGTCAAGGAGTTCGTCGACGAAGCCGACCTCGGCGAACCGCGCGAACCTGCGGTTCGAGCGTAGCGATAGTCGACCGAACGGCGTTGCGCGCGACGGCGGCTACCGCTTCGCTCCGCGGGCCGGATGCGATTCGCGGAGTCACCGTCGATCGAGCGGGTGTGTGAGCGACGGAAACGGGAAGGGTCACGCGGCCTGCGGTTCACCGGCGGCCTCGAGGAGTTCCTTGTACCGGTTGCGGATGGTGACCTCGGAGACGTCGGCGACCTCGCTCACGTCGCTCTGCGTCACCCGCTCGTTGCACAGCAGCGCCGCGGCGTAGACGGCGGCGGCCGCGAGACCGACCGGCGACTTGCCGACGTGGACGTTCTGGGTCCGGGCGGTCTCGAGCAGGTCGCGCGCCCGGCGCTCGGCCTCCTCGGAGATCCCCAGATCGGAGGCGAAGCGGCCGACGTAGCTGCTCGGGTCGGCGGGTCGGATCTCGAGACTGAGTTCGCGGACGACGTAGCGGTACGTCCGGGTGAACTCCATCTCGTCGATGCGGCTGACGCGGACGACCTCGTCGATGCTGCGCGGCGTGTTCGCCTGCCGGGCGGCGGCGTACACGGCGCTCGAGGCGACGCCCTCGATGGATCGCCCCGGGAGGAGGTCCTCGTCGAGCGCGCGACGGTAGATGACGCTGGCCGTCTCGCGGACGTTCTCCGGCAGGCCCAGGGCGCTCCCCATCCGCTCGATCTCGCCCAGCGCCTGCTTCAGGTTGCGCTCCTTGGAGTCCCGCGTCCGGAAGCGCTCGTCCCACGTCCTGAGACGGTGCATCTTCTCGCGCTGGCGCGAGGACAGGGAGTTACCGTAGGCGTCCCTGTCCTGCCAGCCGATGTTCGTCGAGAGGCCCTTGTCGTGCATCATGTTCGTCGTCGGCGCGCCGACGCGGGACTTCTCGTCCTTCTCGGACGGATTGAACGCGCGCCACTCCGGACCGGGGTCGACCTCGTCCTCGTCGACGACGAGGCCGCAGTCCTCGCAGACCGTCTCGCCGTGTACCTCGTCGCTGGCGAGCGAACCACCGCACTCCGGACAGGTGTCGGTCCGTTCGCTCTCGGTCCGTTCGGACTCGCTCTCCGCTCGCTCGCGTTCGGACTCCGCGGGCCGCGTCGCGGGAGACGATGCGCCGGTCCGCTCTCTGGAGGTTTGGATTCGCGTATCTGTCATTCAGTAGGTCCCTGCTCGGGTGGCAGGGGAGGGCGCGTGCTTCCGGCGGGAAATCCGAAAAATCCGGAAGCCGCTCTTCCTAACACGACGTAATGGGGGCGTATATTTAAATATTTTGCCGTATATTGTCAACCCATATATCCGATAGAATCCAGATAGAGCGTTCAGAAGCGGCGAATAAGGGCGTCTCGTGGTAGGTGCGTTGGGGCGGTTCGCTTTTACGTCATCAGGCGTCGCCGACGGCGGTGTCGCCGTCCTCGTAGTGGTTCCAGAGGTAGAGGCTCGCGTAGCTCCGGAACGGGCGCCAGCGCTCGGCGGCGTCGACCATCTCGGAACGGGAGAGGTCGTCGTCGAACAGCGCGAGCATTCCCTTTCGGATGCCGAGGTCGCCGACGGGGAAGACGTCCTCGCGGCCGAGGGCGAACATGAGGAACATGTCGGCGGTCCACGGACCGATGCCGCGGACGTCCGTGAGGTCGTTTCTCACTTCGTCGTCGCTCATGGCGGCGAAGGTCTCGCGGTCCCACCCGCGGTCGCGGAACGTCTCCGCGGCGGTCACGACGTAGTCGGCCTTCGCGCCCGAGAGCCCGGCGTCGAGGAGCGTCTCCCGGTCGGCGGCGAGCACGCCCTCGGGCGTCGGCTCCACGGCGTCGAACAGGCGGCGTTCGATGGCCGCCGCGGCGTCCATCGACACCTGCTGGCGCACCAGCGAGACCACCAGCCGCTCGAATGGGTCCTCGGCCGGTTCGAGCGATACCGGCCCGTGTTCGGCGACGACCGGTCCGAGCACCGCGTCCTCGGCCAGCGCCTCGTTGGGGTCGGCTGTCATCGCCGGGGAGTCGGGCTCGCGACGCCATGGGGGTTTCGGGAGGCGCCGAACCGTCGCTCGCACGGTCGCGGTTCGCCTCCGGTCAGCTCGCGCCGGCCCGGCCGCAGCACGTCGGCGGCTCCGACGGGTTCGCGGACTCCGCGGACTCCGCGGAGTCCTCGCCGTCGGGTCGCGCTTCGTCGGCCGCTCGGGTCCCCTCGGGCGGGGGTGCCTCGGTTCCGCTCTCGCTCTCGGCACCGGTCGAGTCCGGTCCCGCCGACGTGTCGGAGTCGGTCGCGGCGCCGTCGACCCGTTCGGCGGGGTTGCCGACCACGGTCGCGCCCGGCGGCACGTCCTCGACGACGACGGCCCCGGCACCGACGGAGGCGTCCTCGCCGACGGTGATGTCGCCGACGAGCGTCGAATTGGCGCCGAGCGTGGCACCGTCCTCGACGGTCGGGTGGCGTTTGACCGGCCGGGGGTCGTCACCGCCCAGCGTCACGCCGTGGTACATCGTCACGTCGTCGCCGATCTCCGCCGTCTCGCCGACCACCACGCCCATCCCGTGGTCGACGAAGACGCGCCGACCCAGGTCGGCCCCGGGGTGGATCTCGACGCCCGTTAGAAGGCGGGCGATCTGCGAGAGCAAGCGAGCGGCGAAGCGATGCTCGCGCCTCCACAGCCAGTGGGCGAGGCGATATGCCCAGACGGCGTGCAAGCCGGCGTAGAGCAGCACCTCGGCGGTGCTCTTCGCGGCGGGGTCTGTCTCGCGGGCGGTGCGGACGTCTTCGCGGAGTCGGTCGATCATAGTGGGGGTTCCTGTCGCGGTCCGTCGGATAGTCGGCGAGGTCGGTGCGAACGAGAAAGAGCGGGCGCTCAACAACAGCGACGCCGAACAGTGTTCGGGTGGTCGGGGGCCGTGCGATCGGACGAACGAGCGCGCCCGTAGTCCATACGCTGGTTTCGATTTCCCAGTGGCTTAAGTTTCCCGTCACTCCTCGGTCTCGAACCCGGCGTCGACCCCGCGGCACACCGATCGCGATCCGTGCGAGGCCGGTCGTCTCCGCTCGGCGTCCTTCACACGCCTGCAGAAACGCTACGGTCCCGCGCCTCCACAGACCTACGCATCGGCCGACGGGACGGCTCCCTCGGCCAGAACTCGCCGCTCAGAGCCATGGCCGAACTGTTCGCGACCGTCGTCGGCGTTCTCCTGCTGTTGAGCGTCGCGGTCGTCGTCAGGGCGATCGCCGCCGAGACGAACGAAACCGTCTATCCCGTGTTGTTGGTCGTCACCGGTATCGCGGTCTCGGTGCTCGGGCTCGATCCCGGTTTCCGACTGTCGTCGAACTTCGTCCTGATGGTGCTCGTCCCGACTGTGCTCTTCCAGGGCGCCCAGCGGACGAAATCGTCGGTGTTCCTCCGCGTGCTCCCGGTCTCCCTGATCATCCCGATCTTCGGGCTTCCGATCGCGGTCGCCCTGCTCGGCGTCCTCGGGAGCGCGCTGTTCGACCTGCCGCTGGTCGCCACCTTGCTGTTCGCGGTGATCATCTACCCGGTCGACCCGGTCGCGATCGTCGCGTTCTTCCGCGAGGTCGACGCGCCCGAGCGCCTCGGAGTCATCGCCGAACTGGAGAGCCACTTCAGCGACGGCTTCGCGGTCGTCACGTTCGGCGTCCTGCTCGAACTCGTCGCCGAGCGGTACACGACCGGTGACGAACTCGCCGGCGTCCTCACGGTGGGCGACCTAGCCGGCGTCGCGGTCGAGATAACGGTGGTCAGCTTCGGCGGCGCGCTCGTAGGCGCGGCCGTCGGCGGGGTCGCGCTGAGCGTTCTTCGCGTGCTCGACGATCGGATGGCCGAGCTGCTGGTCACCGTGCTCGCCGCCTACGGGAGCTTCCTCTTCGCCGACCACGTCCTCCACGTGAGCGGCGTGGTGTCGACCGTCGCCACCGGGCTCGTCATCGGCGTCCTCGCGGGCGAACTGGCGGTCGAGACCGCCAACCTCGCGTTCATCGAGCGGACCTGGGACGCCGCGGCCTTTCTGGTCGTCACGATCGTGCTCGTCCTGATCGCGTTACAGGCGCCGTGGCGCCGCCTCCTCTGGAACGCCCCGCTCGTCCTCGGGGCGACTGCCCTCGTCCTGCTCGTCCGGGCGGTGGTGATCTACGGCGTGACCAACGCCGCTTCGATAACTGGCATCGAACCCGTCCCGTTCCGGTTCCAGCACGTCCTCGTCTGGGGCGGCATGCACACCGTCATCCCGATCGCATTGCTACTGAGCGTCCCCCGGAAGTACGCGTTCCGGGAGGACCTGGTCGTCCTCGTGTTCGGCGTCGCGTTCGTCGGAATCGTCGGCCAGGGGCTACTCTTTCCGCTCGCGCTCCGTCTGACCGGCGTGACGGAGGAATCGGACGCCGAACCGGTCGGCCGGCAGTGACGGGACGGGGCGGTACGGCTCCGTCCGTCACGGTCGCCGTTCGGCGGGCGCTCGCCTCACTCCCGGAGCGTCTCCGTGCGGGTCGACCAGACCGTGACGGCGATCACCGCGGCGTACACGCCGGCGACGACCAGGACGACGGCCTCCCCCCCGATGCCCGGGATCGCGGCCGTCCGCCGCCAGGATTCGTCCGGTACGAACACGCTCACCCGCGCGAGCCAGGCGAGCAGGAGGACCAGCAACAGGGCGAGGTACATCCGCCGCAGCCGGTGACCCACCGCCGCGCGGAGCGACATCGTGTACTCCGGGTCCTCGATATCCTCCCTGAGCGAGGTCCGCCACCCGTCCGCCTCCGTCGCCCCCTCGTCGATGATCCCGCCGAGGAGGTTCGTCTGGACGGTCCGCACGCGCGAGCGCCAGATGTCGTACTCTCTGAAACGGTGGGCCTCGACGATGAGGAACGCGAGCACCGCGAACACGCCGATCAGCAGGACGTAGTGGGGGTGATCCGGGCTCGTGAAGGCCCACGTCAGGATGGCGCCGACCACGACCACGGCCCAGTTCGTCGTCTGGTCGAGGCGGGACCGCCAGGTCGTCGTCCGGTCGACCTCGCCCCGGTAGAAGTCACCGAGCAGCGACGTGACGTTCGAGGGGTCCTCGCGGAGCCGCGCGGCAAGTCCCCCCTCCGAGTCCGCTCGGTCCGACGAGTCGTGTTCGGTCATCGGTCCCCGTTGGGGCCGCACGTCGAAGTGGTCACCGGCCGGCGAGCGGCCCCGAGCGGCTCCGAGCGGTACGGAACCCACCGCTCACCGGATCCGCCACGTGAGCACGAACACCAGCAGGGCCAACAGCAGCGACCCGAAGAGCGACTCGACGCCGGCGATCGCACGGGCGACGCCGCCGACCGGCTGGATGTCGCCGTACCCGAGCGTCGCGAACGTCACGACGCTGAAATAGAGGCTCTTCAGGAACACCCGTCCGGCCCACGGCGGATGCGGATCGGCGGGGTCGTATATCGCGTAGGTGATCGGCGAGCCGTCGCCCGTCTCGACGATCCCGCCGGTGACGGGGAACAGGAGGCCACAGACGAGGATCAGGAGCGCAGACGCGGCCATGACCCGCCACGGGCTGATGCCGTAGCGCATGATCCAGCGCGCGCCCTCGGCCCGGAGGATCGCGAGGTAGTTGCGTCGGCGCCACGCGGCCCGTCGCCGGAGGTCCATCTCGCGGAGGAAGTACCGCTGGACTCGCCGGGGATTCGCGTTCTCCTCGAAGATCCGCTGGATCTCCCGGTAGGTCCACGTCGCCGACTCGACGACCGCCAGCGGGTCGCCGCCGTCGGCGCCCTCCTCGAAGTCCGCCTCGTAGACGACGCTCTCGCCGAAGTCGGTGTCGTTGTTCACCCGAACGTCGGTGAACACGGCCCGGTAGAGCCGGGTGTCGCGGAAGTCCGCACCGCGGAGGTCCGCGAACGCGAAGACGGCGTCCTCGACGTTCGCCCGCTCGAAAGAAGCGCCGTGGGCGTTGACGTCCCGAAACGTCGCGCGCCGGAGATCCGCCCCAGACAGGTCCGCACCGGTCAGCGTGGCGTCCGTGAAGTCCGCCGTCACGAGGTGGGACTCGCGGAGCCAGCGGACGTTCGAGAGCGAGACGCCGCGCAGTATCGCGCCGTCGAGCCGTTCGCCCGGCTCCGGCCGGTGCTCCTCCAGCACGGCGCGCGGTTTCTGCGCCTCGTTGGCGTGCCAGACGCAGCGGTCCCGACCGTCCCAGACGGGCCGCCAGCAGGCGGCCGCGCCGTGGCCCTCGACCGTGTCGACGTCGTACTCGTAGCGGCATCGGCTCTCCGGCATCCGTCCCGACGGTTACTCGCCGCAGCCTATCGGGCGTACTTGCCGCCTCGGGGCCGGATACGTACCGAGAGGCCCGCCCCGGCGAAGACAGCGGCTCTCAGATCAGACCATCCCTTTGCCGAGCAGTTCGCGGGCGATGATGTTCTTCTGGATCTCGGTGGTGCCCTCGTAGATCTGGGTGATCTTGGCGTCGCGGTAGAACCGCTCGACGTCGAAGTCGTTGACGTAGCCGGCGCCGCCGT
>JBDGSU010000100.1:0-14713 GCA_042217395.1 Halosimplex sp. | reverse complement strand
GCCGGGCAGATGCAGGCCCAGGGGCCGATCATCAAGGGGATGAACCACGCCGTCACCGCCGGCGCGCTGGCCGCGGAGGCGTTCGTCGACGCCAGGTCCCGCGGCGACGCGGGCGCCGCCGGCGAGCGCTACGTCTCCAAGCTCGAGAACGAGGGCGTGATGGACAAGCTCCGGCCGACCCGCTACGAGACGCTGGGCAAGCTGGGCGAGACCGGTCCCGTCGCCTCGGCGATGAACGCCGTCACCGACTCGGCGGTCGGGCGGGCGGCCATCTCGGCGCTCGGCGACCGCGCGGAGACGCTGTTCAACTCCCCGTTCCTCATGGGGATGCTGCCCGACACGCGGATGGGCTACGTGACGGTCCCGACGGTCATCGCCGAGGAACTGGGCGAGCCCGTCGAGGGCGAGAACACGATCGAACCGCCGGAGCTAGACGACCGCATCGGCGAGTTGACCTACGACATCGACGAGGGCAACCCCCACATCGAGCTGCGCGACAACTCCTTCGCCGCCAGCGGGACGGCCGTCACGGCCTGTCCGGTCAGCGCGAAGGACTTCGGCGGGGGCTGCTACCGCGACGAGTACGTCGGCTCGAACGGCACCGAGGAGCACGTCGTCAGCCTCGACACCCAGCCCTGCGTGGAGTGCGGTACCTGCGCCGTCGTCGCCGACACGGACTGGACGCACCCCCGAGGCGGCAAGGGCGTCGAGTACAAGGAGGGCTGAGCGGCCGGTCCCCCGCCGTTCGGCCACCCGATCGCGCCCATGGTCTCGCAGTACCGCCACCGCATCGACGAGATCGCCGCCGCCGCCGAGCGCGCCCGCGAGTCGTTCGACCCGCCCGCGGACCCGCCCGACGAGGAGCGTGCGCTGCGGTTCTGTCGGGAGGGCGTCGGCGAGGCGGTCGCCGTCTACGTCGACGCCCGGAGCGGCGAGTGGGACCGCTTCGGCGAGGCGGAGTTCGCCCGCCTCGAACGGGCGATGAACACCTACCTCGAGCTGTACGCCCGCTGTTACGGCGTCGACCTGGACGCCGATTACTCCGTTCGGACCGCGGCCGAGGCGCTGATCGACACCCACGACGTCGTCGACGTCGCCCGCATCCTGACAGGTCTCCCCGACCGCTCGGACGGCGGGTGAGCGGCGGGCACCCGCGCCCGTGTGGTTCCCGACGCCGTCGTCCCCCGATAGCGGGGGTTCTCTCGCGATCGACCGTGACAAACGGTTAAGTGTCGCGGGGTGGTACCGAATGGCATGGAGCTCACAGCCGAACTGGAGTTCGACCACGACGACCGGCGAGACATCTACGACTACGTCGAGCGTCACGGCTCGGTCAGATCGGGGAAGGCCCGCCGGGCGCTCGACATGGAGCCGCGCGCCTTCGGGCACCACGTCGCAATCCTGAAACGGGACGGCGTCCTCCTGGAGTCGGAGGGACAGCTCCGCATCGCCTACGACGACGAGGTCGAAGAGGAGTTCAGTTCGGACGGGGTTCAGGTGACGATCCGCCGCGCCCGCGAGGAGGACCTGACCGGGCTGGTCGGCGTGATCCGCCAGGCCATCGGCGACGGCACGTACGTCGACGCCGAGACGGTCGCCGACGTCGTCGAGAGCGAGGAGGTGCTCTTGCGACACACCGAGCTCCAGTCGCGGGTGTTCTTCGTCGCCACCGTCGAGGACGAGGTCGTCGGCTGGGTGAACCTCAACACCCACGAGACCGAGAAGCTCGACCACACGGCCGAGCTGACCGTCGGCGTCCTCGAGCAGTACCGCGGCCACGGTATCGGGAGCGAACTGCTCGACCGGGGTGTCCAGTGGGCGGCCGACAACGGCTACGAGAAGATCTACAACAGCGTCCCCGACTCCAACGAGGCGGCCATCGAGTTCCTCAAATCCCACGGCTGGGAGGTCGAAGCGGTCCGCGAGGGCCACTACAAGTTCGACGGCGAGTACCTCGACGAGGTGATGCTCGCGAAGACGACCTGACGGCGGCGGCACCGAACGACCCCGTCACGGCCAGTCGTCTTCGTGCCCCTCGATCGGGTCGGCGACGATACCGTCCTGTCTCGCGATCACTCGCGCGTGGCCGGCACAGACCGGCCGGTTCTCCGCCCACGGGATGTGCAGTTCGACGACGGCCTCGGCGTCGCAGTCGTCCTCCGTGCACTCGACCATACCGACGCTACGGCGGCCAGCACCTGAGTCTTTCCCGACAGCCCGGATACCGTTCGGTACGGCCTGTTTGTTTAACGGGAGTTTCGTATCGTGTTGTTTTGGAACGAACCCGAGCGGCAGTGACTGCAGTCGACAGCAGGCAGTGAAAGCCCTCGGCGCGCTCGCCCTTTCAATCCACCAGGACAGTATCGCCCCGAACAGCACCGCAGACAGCCACACACCTCCCCAGCCGATTCCGTCGCTCGTTTCACTCGCTCCGTCGTCCACTGTCAGAGCACGCTCTGACAAGCCTTCGTTCACTCCGTTCACGAAGACCTCGCACGGTGCTGGCGCGAGACGAGACTCGCGCCAGCGCGCGCCACGGTGAATTGTGGAGTCCATCATCTGCAGTGAAAGTGCCAGCGCGATCGAAGCACACGGAAACGCGGATTCGCTCACAGCAGGAAGACGCCGAGCATCGCGAAGAGGACGCCGACGGTCAGCAGCACCTGGAGGACGCTCGAGGTGAGCATCCCGAGCAGCGTCACGCCGGCGGCGCGGGCGCTGTCCTCGACCTCGCCGCCGTCGAGGACTTCGAGGACGAAGACGGTTCCGGCGGTCCCGAGCAGGAAGCCCAGCGGGCCGACGGCGAGGCCGATCAGGCCGACGACGGTGGCGATCACCGTCGTCCGGGTCGACGCGCCGCCGGCCTTCGCGGAGACGGCGCCGGAGAGCCAGTCGGTCGCGACCGCCAGCAGGGCGACGAAGAGCACGCCCGAGAGGACCCAGACGTTCGGGTCGCTGAACCCGCTGGCCCACCAGTAGACGAGGACGCCGGCCACCGAGAGGATCCCGCCGGGAACCAGCGGCGTGACGCTCCCGACGACGCCGGCGACGAGGAGGGCGAACGCGACGAGCACGAACAGGTCGTGCGGGAGGGCACCGATCCCGGGGAGTTGCATCACTCGAATCGCTCCAGTTCCGCCGCCACGTAGGCGTCGCCGTACCGTGAAAGCAACGGTCGAACCGCCTCGCCCAGCGCCCGCATGCACTGCCCGTGAGAGTGAAAGTCGAGTTCGTCGGCGACCGCGCCCCACGAGCGGCCCTGCAGCGCTTTCCGGACGAGCAGCCGCTCTTGCCGGGGGGACAGCGACGGCGACGCCGCCGAGTCGCCGTCGCCGTCCCCGGAAGCGCCACCCGCGTCGACCAGGTACCGGACGGTCAGCCGTCGGAGCGGCCGCGGGGACGTGTCGAAGATGCCGGCGCCGCCGGTCATCCCCGCGAGCAGGCGCCACTCCCACGCCGAGAGGCCGAGGTCCGGCGTCGCCTCGACGCTCCTCAGCGCCGCGCGGACCACGTCGGGGTCCATATCGTCGAGCGGGTCCGAGAGCGTCGCGGCGACGCGGTCGAGGAACCACCGCGAGTGCCGGTCGGCGAGGTCGCGACCGGCGTCGCTCGTCGGGTCGAGCATCACCGCGGAGTACTCGCCGCTGGAGTCGTTGCGCGTCGTCGAGAGGTGCACGGTCGCGTAGCCGTTCGACCGCCAGAACGCCAGGAGTTCGGGCGTCGCGCCGTAGCCCGTCCCGAGCCAGTCGACCCCGTCGGCGAACTCCGCGCGGATCGCCGAGAGCAAGCGGGAGCCGAGCCCGCGCGAGCGGACCGCGTGGTGGGTCGCGATGCGGAGCACGCGCAGCCCCTCGGGGATCCCGGCGGCTTCGTCGCGCAACTGGCTGGTCAACACGTCGGGGATCATGTTCCCGCGGACGCGGCCGCCCTCGTACATGTGCGTCCGGAGGTCGGCCGGGAGCGACCCCTCGCGGGCGAGCAGCGCGACCGAGACGACGTGTCCCTCGTAGGTGAGCGCCCGCACGCGTACGTTCGGCGCGTCCAGCAGGCGGGCGAGGTCGGCGGGTTCGGTGCGGTAGTGAGCGGCGACGAGCAGACCGAACACCTCCCGCAGCAGGTGCTCGTCGGCGAGGAGGTCGGCGGGCGCGAACGCTTCGTAGGCGATCGAGTCGGAGTCGGCGGGGTCCGCGCCCTCGACGAGCGGGTCGACGGCGGGGTCGGCGTCGAGCAGGAGCGCGCGGAACGCCCACACCTCGACGGGATCGCCAGCGGCGTAGCGGATCGGGTCGCCCATCGACACGTCGCGCACGTCGAACGCGCTCTCGGCGAGGCGGTCGCGAAAGCGGACGCTGAACCCGCGACCGGCCCCCTCGTAGCCGTGGATCGTCGTGGCGAACGCGACCGCCGGCGCGTCGAGGAAGCGCTCGAGCAGACGGACGGGTAGGGCGGCGGCCTCGTCGACGACGAGGACGTCGGGATCCGCCGGCCGGTCGGCGGCGTCGGTCGGCGGCGCGAAGCGGACGCGGCCGTCGGCCCGGTCGCCGTCCTCGCAACGGTCGCCCCCGTCCCAGTCGCCGGCTACCTCCAGCAGTTCTGGGTCGCGCTCGGTGCAGTCGCCCGCGAGCGCGTCGGCGTCGGTCAGCACCTCCCGGGCGCGGGCGAACACCTCGGCGGCGCTCCGGTACCCCGGCGCGGTGACGAGCACGTCTCGGCCGTCGAGCGCGAGCGCGCCCGCGGCCAGCCCCGCGGCGCTGGACTTCCCGCGCCCACGGTCGGCCTCGACGACGGCGGCGTTCCCGGGCTCACGGAGCCCTTCCAGGGCCTCGACGGCCGACACCTGGTCGTCGGTGCGACACCGCTCGTACACGTCGGCCGGGAACGCGGCGTCCCCGGGGAATTGCGGGGCAGCAGCCGCGACGCGCGGCGCCGGGTCGGTGAGTCCGTCCCGCTCGACGCGCGCCTCGGCGCTCCCGTCGCCCACGTCGACGACGGCGATTCCGGGGTGCGCCCGGAGCAGTTCGACCAGCCGCGCGCGGAAGTTGCCGGTGACGTCGTCGACCTCGAACGGCGGGACGGCGAGCGTCTCGTCGAACGCGTCGCGGCGGTCGGGCCACGAGTCCAGCGGGGGAGTACACAGGACGAGCAGCCCGCCGCCGTCGACGGCGCCCACCGCCCGACCGAGGGCGTTCGGGTCACACGCTTCGTGACAGTCGAACACGAGCGCCGCGTGCGTGGTGCCCAGCAGGTCACCGGCCCGCGCCGGCGGGACCCGCTTCCACGGCGTCTCCTCGGACTCCCCGACGTATGTCGCGTCCCGGGCGTCGACGTCGGTCGCGTCGAGCGCCCGTTCGGCAGCCTCCCGGGTCGTCGCTGCGTCGCCCGCGAGCACGAGCAGCCGGCGCTCGTTCGTCGCGCGGGCTTCCGCGCGGAGGGCCTCGGCGACGCGGCCGACGGTCATGGCTCCGAGTCGGCGGTGGAGGGGCAAAGAACCGACGGTCGCGCGAGCACCGCCGGAGCGCCCGTGCCGTGTGCAGGCGGCTCGCACGCCTCTCGCGTCTTCGAAAGTGCTTTTAGTACTCCTCTGCCAGTACGGGGTACAGCCTGCGCGGGGTTGATGATGCTCCTAGCCTCTCAGGATATCTCGCCGCGATTTTCTCGCGGCGCCCGGGTGACGCCGGGACCGGCGGGGGAGCGCGAGCCCACGCGCAGGAGGTGATCCACAAATGCCAGTATACGTAGATTTCGACGTGCCCGCGGACCTCGAGGACGACGCCCTCGAGGCCCTCGAGGTCGCACGAGACACAGGGACAGTGAAGAAAGGAACCAACGAGACCACCAAGGCCGTCGAGCGCGGCAACGCCGAGCTCGTCTTCGTCGCCGAGGACGTCCAGCCCGAGGAGATCGTCATGCACCTCCCGGAGCTGGCCGACGAGAAGGAGATCCCGTTCGTCTTCGTCGGCACGCAGGACGACGTCGGCCACGCCGCCGGCCTCGAGGTCGGCAGCGCCGCGGCCGCCATCGTCGACGCGGGCGACGCACAGAGCGACGTCGACGACATCGCCGACAAGGTCGAGGAACTCCGGTAGGTGAGCCGGTATGTCCGCTGAAGAATCCGACGGAGACGGCGGTTCCACGGCCGCCGAAGTCATCGAAGTCGTGGGCCGCACGGGGATGCACGGCGAGGCCATGCAGGTCAAGTGCCGGATCCGCGGCGGCGAGAACCAGGGCCGCATCATCACGCGAAACGTCCTCGGGCCGGTCCGGGAGGGCGACGTGCTCCAGCTCCGCGAGACCGCGCGCGAGGCCGACCAGATCGGAGGCCAATAATGCCACGAACGCGCGAATGCGACTACTGCGGCACCGACATCGAGCCCGGGACGGGCACCATGTTCGTCCGCACCAACGGCTCGACCATCCACTACTGCTCCTCGAAGTGCGAGAAGAACGCCAACCTCGGCCGCGAATCGCGCGACCTCGAGTGGGCCGGGGAAGAAACCGAGGAGGAGACCGGCGAGGACGCCGAGGCGAGCGCGACCGAGACCCGGACCACCGACATCGAGGACCAGGGCCAGGACGTCGACGCGCCCGGTGACGCCGACGAGGACCTCGAAGACGTCGAGGCCGACGAGGCCGTCGAGGCCGGCGCCGCCGACCCCGAGGAGGCCGAAACCGACGAGGCAGACGCCGACGAAGACGAGGAGGCAGACGCCGAGGAAGCGGAGGCTGAGCAATGAGCCACCACGACGAGCGCACGTTCGTGATGGCCAAGCCCGACGCCGTCCAGCGCGGACTCACCGGTGAGATCGTCACCCGCCTGGAGGAGCGCGGGCTGAAGCTCGTCGGCGCGAAGTTCATGCGGATCGACCGCGAGCTCGCCGAGGCCCACTACGGCGAGCACGAGGACAAGCCCTTCTTCGACGACCTCGTCGACTTTATCACCAGCGGTCCGGTGATGGCGATGGTCTGGCAGGGCGCCGACGCGACCCGCCAGGTCCGACAGATGATGGGCGCGACCGACCCCGCCGAGGCCGCCCCCGGCACCATCCGCGGCGACTACGGCCTCGACCTCGGGCAGAACATCATCCACGGGTCGGACCACGAGGACGAGGGCGCCAACGAACGCGAGATCGAGCTGTTCTTCGACGAGGACGAGCTCGTCGAGTACGAGCGCTCGGACGAGCCCTGGGTCTACGAAGACGAAGACCACTGAACCGGTCGCGCTGACGCGACCGGGGTCGGTTCCCCGCTTTCGGCCGTCGCTGCACGGGTCGACCGGGCTCCGGTCGACCTCGATTCTCACTCCTCACTCGCGACTCGCGCCCGTCGTTCGCACGTCGCCGGCCGCGAGTCGCGACTGGGCGCCCGCGTAGCTTTTTGCCCGTTCGGTCACACCGCTCGGCCATGGACGACCTGGCCGAGGACCTGCTCTCGACCCCGCCGGACTCAGACGAGGACTGTTCGGTCTGTGGCGAGGCGATCCCGATCGACGAGGGCGTGGTCCCGCCCGCGGGCGAGGAGTACGCCGTCCTCCGGGCCGCGGACCCGGAGAGCGCGGGCGTGATGACCGAGCGGTGGGTCCACCGCGGGTGTCTCCGGACGTACCTGGACGAGTCCGCCGAGCAGTGATCCGTACGACGGGTACTCGACGCAGCGGGGCGACTGCGGCGGCTCGGACGCCCTCCGAGACGGGGTGACCGAGTGCGGCCGACCGGTATCGACCGCCCGGCGGCGACGGGACTGATACATTTTTGCACCCCCCTGTTCAATAGGGGTGCGTGCAGACGACATCGGCCGCCGACATCGAAGCCGTCCTCGACGAGTCCGGCCCGGACTACGAGGAGTTCAGTTTCGAAGCGGCCACCGGCGGGACCCGCGCGGACGTCTACATGGTCACGCTCGTCTACCGGGGCAACGAGTACGAGGTCGTCGTGAAGTTCGAGCCGCCCGGCGACGACCGCTTCGCCGTCGAACCGAAGCTCCACGAGTACGTCGCCGACCGGACCGAGCTCCCCATCCCCCGCATCCTCGTCTTCAAACAGGAGCCCGAGCGGTCGGTCCCACCCTACTTCGTCACCGAGCGAGTCCGCGGGGACAACCTCGCCGACCAGTACGGCGCGATGACCGACGAGCACTGGGAGCGGGTCATCGAGCAGGTCGGGCGGATAATGGGCGACCTGCACTCGGAGATCGCCTTCGAGGCGTTCGGCCGGCTGATGCTCTACGACGACCGGATCACCATCCGCAACTGGCGGGGCAACTGGCGGGAGTACTTCGCCGACCTGACCCGCTCGCACATCGACCACCTCGAGGGGACGGCGTTCGAGGGCGTCCAGTCGCAGGCCCGCGACGCCGTCGAGGACACCCTTGGGCTGGTCCCCGAAGACGGGATGCCCCGGTTGGTCCACGACGACATGCAGCCGACGAACCTCCTCTGTATGCTCGACGAACCCGAGCCGATAACCGCGGTGCTGGACTGGCAGGACACCCTCGCGGCCCATCGGGACTACCAGCTCGCCCAGTCGGAGTTCCTCTACATCGACTCGACGTTCGACGACCCCGAGACGTGCGGGCGCCTGCGCGAGCGCCTCTACGAGGGGTACCGGACGCACGCCGAGTTCGAGCCCGGCGAGACCTACGAGCGGTGCAAGCCGATCTACCAGCTCTCGACGCTGCTGTGGCGGATGACCGGCTTCGACGACGCGTTCGCCGAGGACGACCTCGGGCGCGCCCGCGCCGAGTTCCAGTACCGACAGCAGTTCGACCGTCTCGTCTCGGAACTGCCGCGGTAGTTCTCGCCCCGGACCGATGTCGCTCGTCGCTGCGACCGTACGGCCGGGGCCGCTCCGCCCGTGCGACGGACGGCGGATCTATTTGAGAACAGATCCGTCACACATTACGAAGTTTTTATGCAGTGGCTCTTCGGATCGGCGACCGATATGCCCTCCGTAACCACTCTCTTGACGGACCCCGACGGGTTCTTCGGTACGCGGACGCCCGACCCGTCGGTGAAGGGACCGATCGGAGTCATCGTGCTGATCGCGGCGGTGAACGTGGTGGCGTCGATCTTCCAGTTCCGGTTCACCTCGCAGGTCTTCGAGAGCGCCAGCGCCGGCACCGGCGTCGGTAGCGGGTTGACGACGGCGTTCCAGGCGTTCAGCTTCGTGTTCGTCATCGCGGGACCGTTCGTCGTCTGGTTGCTGTACGCCGGCGTCTTCCATGCGGTATCGCTGGTGTTCGACGGCGACGGCGAGTTCTCGGGGACGCTCGCGCTCGTCGGGTGGGGATTCCTCCCGAGCGTGTTCGGGTCGGTCGCCAGCGCGGCGATCAACTACTACCGGTTCAACGTCGAGACGATCGAGGTGCCCGCCGAGTTCACGCAAGAGACGATGCGGCAGTTCATGCACAACGTCAATACCGGCCCGCTGGTCGCGCTCTCGGCGGCGCTGGGCATCGTCTTCACGCTCTGGAGCGCGTTCCTCTGGACGTTCGCGGTGAAACACGCCCGCGACCTGCGACTCCGCAACGCCGCGATAACCGTCGCGGTCCCGGTGGCGTTGGGGCTGCTCGTCACGCTCCGGACGCTCTTCGTCGCGCTCGAGGTGCTCTGATGGCGCGAACCGACGCTCTACCGGTCCGTTCGACCGCACGCAGTTACCCGTCCTCGGACGTATGAACCACGGCACGTCCCTTGCCGTCCTGGCGCTGATCGCAGTGGTCTCGCTACCGGCCGTCTCCGCGGCGACGACGGCCGACGTGACTATCTCCGGCGTCGACGTGAGGCCCGCCGATCCCGTTCCGGGCGCCGAGACAACGATCGAGCCGACGATCGAGAACTTCGCCAGCAGCACGGCGGGGTACTTCGTGGACAAGGTGTCGATCGTGGAGGCCGACGGCGGCAAGGACCCCGAGGAGTACGTCGACGTGACGGACATCGGGATCGTCCCGGTCGACGGGACGAAGTCGGTCCCGCTGACGGTGACCTTCGACGAGCCCGGTACCTACGACCTGCTGGTGAAGGTCACGGGCCGTGAGACCGAACAGGACCGGCAGACGCGGCTGAACTACCCGGTGTCGGTCACCGTCGAACAGCGCTACCCGCAGGTCGACGTGAACGCGAACGACTCGGTGGCCGGCGTCAGGTCCGACGGCTCGGTGACGGTCGCCAACAGCCTCGGCAGCCCCATCGAGAACGTCGAGCTGACCGTCGACGGCGAGAACGTGACCATCACCAACCGGCGGGCGGTGCTCGCGACCGTCCGGAGCAACGCCTCCCGGACGGTCGGGTTCGACTACCGCGCGGACGAACCGGGGATCCACGAGGTGACGGCGAATCTGACCTACACCACCGCCGGCGGCGTCACCGACACGGTCAGCGACACGGTGGCCGTCCGGACGACGGTCGAGCGGCCGAAGCTGGACGTCGACACGAACGCCTCTATCGCGGGGCTGGAATCCGACGGGGCGGTCACGATCGCCAACGGCCTCGGCGCCGCGGTGACCGACGCCGAACTGACGGTGTCGGGCGACGGTCTGACCGTCCGCAACGACCGGACGGTGTTCACTCGCATCTCCGACGGCGAGGCGGCGACGGCGAACTTCGACTTCGAGCCGTCGGCGGCCGGCGAGCACGAGCTGACGGCGACGCTGACCTACTCGACGCGCGGCGGGGCGACCCGGACCGTCACCGAGACGACGACCGTCGATACCGACCCGCTGCGCGACCGGGTCGCGCTCGACGTGAACACACGCGAAGGCGGGAACTCCCAGTCGGTTCGGGTGTCGGTGCTCAACCAGGGCAACGCCCCGATCACGAACGTGAGCGTGCGGGGGTCCTCGTCGAACGCCTCGGTCGGGCAGGCGCTCGTCAGTCGCGTCGCGGCCGGCGAGTCGCGGACCGTCCGGCTGAACGCGACGCTGTCCGCCGACCGGGCCGACGTCGACGTGAGCGCGACCTACGACGTCGCCGGGCAGCGCGGCCGTGCGACCGCCGAGACGGCGCTCACCCAGACGCCCGGAACGATCGGCCTGACCGGGATCGAAGTCGCACCCGAGGACGGACGCCTGCGGATCTCGGGGAGCGCGAGCAACCTCGGGACGACCGACGCCCAGAGCGTCCTCGTGAGCGTCGTCGACACCGACCGCGTCACGCCCGTCGCGAAGGAGTACTTCGTCGGGACGGTCCCCGCCAGCGACTTCGTCTCGTTCGACGTCTCGGCGACCGTCGACGGGAACGTCTCGTCGATCCCGCTGCGCGTCGAGTACCTCGTCGACGGGACCCGTCACACGCGGACCGTCGACGTCGACACCGCGGCCGCCAGCCGCGCGCTCTCGGCCGGGCCGGACGTCGGGTCGAACTCGGGGGGCGGCGGCTTCCTCCTGCCGGCGGCGATCGCGGTCGTCGTCGCGCTCCTCGTGCTCGTCGTGATCGCCCGCGCCTGGAGGACCAGCCGTGGCGGTGATTGAGACCCGGGGCGTCGTCAAGCGTTACCGGACCGGCGGGGAGACCCTGACGGCCCTGAAGGGGATCGACTTCGCCGTCGAGCCCGGCGAGTTCGTCTCCATCATGGGCCCCAGCGGCAGCGGCAAGACCACCCTGTTGAACCTGCTCGGCCTCCTCGACGACCCCAGCGAGGGGCAGGTCCTGCTCGACGGCGAGGACGTGACCGGCCTCTCTGACCGCGAACAGACCGACGCCCGCAAGCGGACCATCGGCTTCGTCTTCCAGAACTTCTATCTCATCCCGACGCTCACCGCGAAGGAGAACGTCGAGGTGCCCGCGCTGTTCGACCACGACCCCTCCGTCGAAGAGCGGTCGGTCGACCTGCTGGAGCGGATGGGGCTCGGGGAGCGACTCGATCACAAGCCCGACGAGCTCTCGGGCGGCCAGAAACAGCGCGTCGCCATCGCCCGCTCGCTCATCAACCGACCGCGCGTCCTCCTCGCGGACGAGCCGACCGGGAACCTGGACCGCGAGACCGGCCGGCAGATCTTGTCGGAGTTCGTCGACATCACCGAGCGCGACGTCGCCGTGATCGCCGTCACGCACGACGAACTCGTCAACGAGTACGTCGACCGAACGGTCCGGCTCGTTGACGGTCTGATGGGCGAGGACGCCCCCACCGACGGCGGCCGGCGCGTCCCCGGGAACGACGACGGTGACGACGATTCTCCCGCATCGCAACTCGGCGACGGGCAGCCGACCACCGGGGACCCGCTCTCGACGGGCGGGGACGACCCCTTCGACGCCGGTTCGGACGGGGGTGGGCCCCCGTGATGGGCTGGCTGCGCCGGCGGTTCCCCGCGCTCCTGATGGCCCGGCGAAACATCGGCCGCACGAAGGTGAGGTCGGTGCTCGCGGCGCTGGGCATCGTCATCGGCGTCATCGCCATCGCGTCGCTGGGGATGTTCGGGCTGACGCTGCGCTATCAGCTCACGCAGAACCTCGGCGACATCGGCAATCAGGTGCGGGTCACGCCGGCGAACACCGACGGGACGCTGTCGCTGCTCACCGAGCGCGACCTGCGCCAGATCGAGTCGATCGCCGGGAGCGACGCGACGGTCGCCCCCACGAAACAGCGGTTCACTCAGGTCTCGTTCGGCAGGGGACCGCCCGAGTCGCGGCTCGTGACGGGGACCGCACGGCCCGGCGAGCTGTACGAGGCCAGCGAGGGGACCATCCCCGACCCCTACCGGAGCGGCGCCCTCGTCGGGTCGTCGGTCGCCGAGCAGAACGACCTCGGTCCCGGCGACACCATCGCGGTCAACGGGTCGACGGTGCGCGTCGTCGCGGTCCTCGCGTCCAGCGGCGGGTTCGGCTTCTCCGACCCGAGCACGTCGATCATCCTGCCGACGCGGAGCTTCGACCAGCGCGGCTACGACGCGATCACGATCACCGAGTCCTCGAGCACCGCGGCCAACGAGACGGCGATGGCGATCCGCGCCTCGCTCAACGAGCGCCGCGACCGCGTCGAGGTGCAGGACTTCTCCAGCATCGCCGACTCCATCGGGCAGTCCTTCCAGGCGCTGAACCTCTTTCTCATCGGCATCGGCTCGATCTCGCTGCTGGTCGCCGGCGTGAGCATCCTCAACGTCATGCTGATGAGCACCGTCGAGCGCCGCCAGGAGATCGGCGTGTTGCGCGCCGTCGGCTTCCAGAAGCTCGACGTCCTGAAGATCATGCTCTCGGAGGCGGTCCTGCTGGGCGTTCTCGGCGGCGTCGCCGGTGCGGCGTTCAGCATCGTCGCCGGGATGGTGCTCAACCACTTCGTCGTCGGGGACGCGACGCTCGTCTTCCGACCCCAGAACTTCCTCTACATCGGGCTCGCCTTCGCATTCGGCGTCGGGACGAGCCTGATCAGCGGGCTCTATCCGGCGTGGAAGGCCGCCAACGAGCGCCCGGTCGAGGCGTTACGGAGCTAGAAGAACCCCGTTTTCGAGGTGGGCGAGTCTCAGTCGGCGTTGATGGAGAGCCGCGGCGCCGCGCGGTCGACGCTCACCGGCGCGAACCGCTCGAACCACTCCCGCTCGCCCGCCTCGAACGCGTCGAGACAGTCCCCCACCGAGAAGTGGATCTCGCCGGACTCGTCGGCACACGGGAAGACCGCCTGGAGGTCGCTGCCCTCGTAGACCGCCAGCGACGCCATCGGGAACACCACGACGTCGTGGACGACGTCGGACCCGATGTACGAGCGCTGTCGGCGCTGGAAGGCCGGTTCGAGGCGGTAGCCGTTCTCGCTCGCCCAGTCGCCGAACTCCTCGTAGGTGCGCAGCGCCTCGTCGCGGCTGTCCTGTTCGGGCGTGCGGATGCGCTGCCAGGAGGCGTCGACGTCCGTCTCGGTCACGACGCCCGCCGACTCGAGCTCCGCGACCCGCTCGAGGATGCGCTGCTGGCGGTCGTAGCTGCCGTACGTGTCCCCGCGGAGGTAGAGTTCGATCCGCTTGTCGGTCGTGCGTGTGCTCATCGTGTCTCTCACGTGATCGATAGCTCGCGTGGAACCGACAAAACCCTTTTCGACGCGTTCCTTCGAGGGTCTCTAGAGTCCTAATATACGCCTCCGTGGCGACGTCAGTGCGGGATAACGGCCGGATACGTGCGGACTCGGTTCTGACCCGCCGTCGAAATCGGACGCGAGCGGAGTGGGGTCGGTCGTCGGGGTCGGGCCAGTCGTCGGGGTCGGATCGGTCGCCGCGACCGGGTCAGTCGTCGGCGGAGGCGGTGCGACCGGCGGCCGGCACCTCGATCTCGCCGGCGTCGAGTTCGGCCTCGACCTCGCGGGCGGCCTGCACCATGTTCTCCATCTTCTGGTAGGCGATCTCCCGGGGGAGGAGCTTCAGCCCGCAGTCCGGGGAGATGGTGAGCTGCTCGGGCGGGACGACCGTCAGGCCCTGGCGGATGTTGTCCTTTATCTCCTCGACGGACTCGACCTCGGCGGTGTGGTTGTCGACGACGCCGAGCGCCAGGTCGAGCGTGAACTCCGGCTCGGTGAACACGTCGATCTGCTCGTAGTCGCCGTTGGTGAGCTCGAGGTCGACCTCGTCGACGGGGAACTCGAGGATCTCCGGGTAGATGCGCGAGTAATCGCCGTAACAGACGTGGACGCCGATGCGGACCTCCTCGGGGACGTCGGCGACGATGCGCTCGAGGCACTCGCCGACGATCGCGTGGTCGTCGGGCGTCGTCGCGAGCGCGGGCTCGTCGATCTGGATGTAGCGC
>JBDGSU010000058.1:0-14735 GCA_042217395.1 Halosimplex sp. | reverse complement strand
TGCTACTGGTTGACGTTAGATAGCTTATGACCGACCCTTTCTACGGTGCCGTCATACTCTGCGTTTTTCGCGACCGCGTAGCCGCGTCGCCCGGTAGCCGCGTCGCCCGGTAGCCGCGTCGCCCGGTAGCCGCGGACGGTCACTTCCCGATCCGCCCCCCGAACTTTTGCCGTCCGCCGGCGAGTGACCCGACATGGATCCGGGGGCGGACGAGAGGGGCGGCCGGCGTCGGCGAACGGTGCTCCGCGGAGCGCTGGCCGTCGGCGCCGGTGCGCTGGCCGGCTGCTCGCTGTTCGGCGACTCCGAGGTCGAGACCGCGACGCCTGCGTCGGTCCAGCCGGAGGCGACGACGCCCGACACCGCGGCCGGGACCGCGACGCGGTCGACGACGAGTACCCGGAGGCCGCCGGAGCCGACCGAGTCCGACGCGGGGACGCCCGTGCGGACGGTCACGGCGGGGTCGGTCGACGGCTGGCGAGTCGCGCAGGCCGACGACGGCCGGACCGGGTGGCGTCCCGACGGCGTCGGGCCGGTCGCGCCGGTGGAATCGGCGTGGTCGCTCGACGTCCGCGGGGCGGTCGGCGGGTCCGTGACCGTCGCCGACGGGGTCGCGTACGTCGGGAGCGAGGCGGAGACGGTCACGGCGGTCGACGCCGAGAACGGGACCGAACTGTGGACCGCCCTGCCGGACGCTCCGGTCGTGTCGACGCCGACGGTCGCTCGCGGGTCGGTCTTCTGCGGGACCGAGGCGGGTACCCTGCGGGCGTACGACGCGGTCGGCGGCCGCGAGCAGTGGTCGTTCTCGCCGGACGGGGACCGACCGGACTCGACCGCGATCCGGGCCGGACCGGTCGTCCGCGGCGGCGCGGCCTACGTCGGCGCGACGGACGGGCGCGTCTACGCCCTCGACGTCGCCGACGGGTCGGAGCGCTGGTCGTACGACGTCGGGGGATTCCTCGGCGTCGTGACGCCGGTCGCCTACGCCGAGGGGCGCGTCTTCGCCGGGAGTTACGCCGGGCGACTCGCGTGCGTCGACGCCGGGGACGGGTCCGAGATCTGGTCGTACGCGGGGTCGGGCGAGACGCGCGCGTGGTCGGGACCGACCGTCGCCGACGGCGCCGTCTACGCCGGCGGGAGTCCCGACGGCGTCGTATCGCTGGACGCGCTCGACGGGACACGACGCTGGCGCGTCTCGACCGACCGGCCGGTGTTCGCGTCGCCGGCGGTCACCGACGGGACGGTCTACGTCGGGACCGACGCCGGACGGGTGCTCGCGCTGTCGGTCGCGGACGGCAGCGAGCGCTGGCGGAGGGAGACCGACGGCGCGGTGAAGTCGTCGCCGGCGGTCGTCGACGGGCGGGTCTACGTCGGCACGACCGCGGGGTCGGTGCTCGCGCTGGACGCGTCGACCGGCGACGAGCGCTGGTGGTTCGCCGCCGGTGCCGCGGTGACCACCCCCATCGCCGTCGTCGACGGACGCGTGTTCGTCGGCGACGAGGCCGGCGACGTGTACGCGCTCGGGACCGACGTCGGTGCGTGACAGGGGGTACCTCGGCCGCGAAGCGTGTGCGTTCAGGCCGTGTCGGGGATCGGGTCGGCGAGCACGACCGCTTCGCCGTCGATGACGTCCTCGCCGTCGCTGTCGGTGACGGTCGTGGTGAGCCGGAAGCGGTGCTCGCCGACCGCTTCGACCACCTCGCACTCGGCGGTGACGCGCTCGCCGATGTCGACCGGGCCGAGGTAACTGACCTCCTGTGAGAGGTAGATGATCAGCCCCGGCAGGCGGGCCAGGGCCGCGCTGACGACGCCGGCGACGAGCGTCCCGTGGACGATGCGCCGGCCGAAGCGAGTCCCCTTCGCGTACTCCTCGTCGAGGTGCAGGCGGTTGGTATCGCCGCTGGCGTCGGCGAACCCGTCGACCTCGGCCTCGTCGAGGGGCTTCGAGAATCGGACCACGTCGCCGACCTCGATGCGGTCCCGGTGGCCGACGTACTCGAACTCCCAGTCGGCTTTCTCGTAGGCGGTATCGGCGCGTTCGGTCTCTCTGATCAGGTCGTCGCCGCCGGCGGCGTCCCGCGGCGGACGGCGGACGTGCGGGAGGTGCTGCGAGACGAGCGTCGTCGTCACGAGGCCGACGAGCGCGCCGTCTTCGAGGACGGGGAGCGCCTCGATCCCGAGTTCTCGGAGGCGCTCGGCCGCGTCGACGACCGACGCCGCGGCGTCGACGGTGTGGACGGGACTGGACATCACGTCGGCGGCGGTGACCGAGTCGGGGTCGCGCCCGTCGAGGAGCAGTTCGACCACGTCGGACTCCGTGACGACCCCGACGAGTTCGTCGCCGTCCAGGACGACCACCGACTCCACGCCGGGTTCCTCCAGCGTGCGCGCGACCGACAGCGCGGTCGCGTCGGGGGCGACCGTGTCGACCTCCGTCTCCATGAGTTCCGTGACGGCGGGCGGGCTGAGCATCGTGTCTCTCGTTCGACCGGACCCCTCTTGAGACTGTGGGCGGGGATCGGACGCCGCTGGCGGCCCCCGATCCGACGCCCGCGACGGGCCCCGGTCCGACGCCCGCGGCGGCCACCGACCCGACCCCGCCAGTCAAGCCCGTCGAGTGCCAACGGCGAGTGATGGGCCGACTCCCCCGGATCGAGCCGCCGCCGCGCGTCGTCGACGCCTCGCTGCTGGCGGCGGTCGTCGCACTGCTCGCGACGGGCGCGGTGAGCCTCGTCTCCGGCCGCCCCGCGGGCGCCTGGGTGTTCGACGTCCACGCCGTCGCGGGCGTCGCGACCGCCGTCCTGCTGGCGTGGAAGCTCCGGCGAGTCCGCCACCGGCTCCGGCCGGGCCACCTCGACGCGACACGCGTCCTGTCGGCGCTGTTGGCCGTCGTCGCCGCCGCCGCGCTGGTGAGCGGGATCTGGTGGGTGTTCGGCGGTCGCCTCGACCTGGGTCCGTGGGGGCTGTTGAACCTCCACGTCGGGCTGGGGCTGGTCGTCCCGCTACTCCTGGTCGCCCACCTCCGCCGGCGATTCGCGCTCCCGACTCGCGAGGCGGCCACCGACCGGCGCAACGCGCTCCGGTACGCTGCGCTCGTGGGCTCGGGCGCCATCGCCTGGCGGGCCCAGGAGGCGGCGAACGGGCTGTTCGACACCGCGGGCGCCGACCGACGGTTCACCGGCTCGCGCGAGGAGGGCGGCGACGACGGGAACGGCTTCCCGGTCACCTCCTGGGTCGCCGACGACCCCGACCCCGTCGACCGCGAGGCCTGGTCGCTGACCGTCGAGGGCCGGGTGAGCGAGTCGATCGAACTGGCCTACGCCTACGTGACCGCGGACGGCGGCCCGGATTCGGCGGTCGCACTCGCCGAACGGCGCGCGCTGCTGGACTGCACGAGCGGCTGGTACACCGAGCACGACTGGCGGGGGATCGGGGTCGGCGACCTGCTCGACGCCGTCGGCCCGACCGAGGAGGCGGCGTGGGTGCAGTTCCGCTCGGTGACGGGCTACCGCTGGAGCCTCCCGCTCGCGGAAGCCCGGGACGCGCTGCTCGCCACGCACGTCGACGGCGACCGGCTTAGCCACGGCCACGGCGCCCCTCTCAGGCTCGTCGCGCCCGGTCGGCGGGGGTTCCAGTGGGTCAAGTGGGTCGAGTCGGTTCGGGTCACCCGCCGGCGCGAACTCGGCGAGTGGGTCGCCGTCTTCGTCAGCTGGCGCGACGACTGAGCGGCGTCGGGAGTCGGGGACGGGGAGTCGCGGGACGCGGGTCGGGTACCGACTCCCGCTACAGCAGCGTCGCCAGCGTCCGGAAGTCCGGCGCGCTGAGGCCGGTCGCGTCGGCGTCGACGTGGACCGTCCGGAATCCGCGTTCGCGCGCCCCCTCGACGTCGGGTTCGCGGTCGTCGCCGACCATCACGTACGTCTCGGCGTCCACCCGCGATTTCGCCGCCTCGTAGATGTCGCGGTCGGGCTTGGTCGCCTCGATCTCGGGGTCGTGGGAGGCCACGCGCGCGTCGAAGCGATCGAGCAGTCCTATCTCCTCGACCTTTCCGAACTGCACGTCGGGGATCCCGTTGGTCAGAATGCCCAGCGTGTGGTTCGCCGCGAGTCTCTCGACCGTCTCCGCGACGCCGGGGACCGGTTCGACGGCCGCGAACTCCGCCGCGACGAGCGCTTCGGCGAGTTCACCGGGCTCGGCGTCTACGGGGTGGTCCTCGCAGACGTCCGCGAACGCCCGGTGGTAGGGATCCTCGGCGAACGCGCCGAAGTGCTCGAAGAAGCGCTCGTCGTACGACGCCAGCCACGCCTCGTCGGGGTCGTCGACGCCCGCCCGCTCGAAGGCGTCGCGCAGGATCGCCGCGTAGTCGCTCGACCAGCGCACCAGCGTTCCGTCCACGTCGAAGAAGACCGCTGCCATACCCGTTCGTCCGCGCTCGCGGTCATAAAGGTGGCCGGACGGTGGATGTCGGTGTCGGGGACGGAACGACACCGCGGAGGGGAGCGCTACTCGTCGGGGTCGACCGGGACGCCCTCCTCGGTGGGCGGGGCGACGTGGTCGACGTAGGACTCGGCGTCGGGCTCGTTCACTCGCACGCGGACGTGGACGTCGCCGAGTTCGCTCGGCTCGCCGACGGCGAAGTTGACGACGCCCTGGAAGGCCGCCTGCTTCTTCAGGTCGAACGAGAAGGTGTCGCCGCGGAGGTTCTCGAAGAAGGCGCCGCGGGCGGTGTCCAAGATCTCCTGGCGGTGGAGCGCCTCGGAGAACGTCTCCATCTCGTGGGCCGTCGCGACGAGTTCGCCGTGGCGGTGGTCGACCTCGGCGCCGGGGAAGAGGTTCGTGATCGCGTCGGCGACCCTGTCGGTGACCTCGGTGTCGTTGACCGGTGCGGTGATCTGGACGTCGACTGAGTAGACGGTGCTCATTGTCGGAATCTCCGGGTGTTCATGGTCGGGTCGTCTGCGCGCTCATCCGCTGTCCTCGATCGCGCCGGGGCCGTCGGAGAGGAGCCGTTCGACGGCGGCCCGGAACGCCGCGAGCGTGGCGTCGTTCTCGATGGTCAGGTCGGCCATCGCCATCGCGTCGCCCATGCCGAAGCCGAGTTCGCGCTCGTCGCGCTCTTCGAGGGATTCGCCCCCTTCCTCGGCGGAGGCGTCGCGACCGCGCAGGTCGAGGCGCTCGGCGCGCAGGTCTCTGGGCGCGTGGACCTCGACGAGCGTGAACTCCTCGCCGAACGCGTCGACGAACCGGTCCACTTCGACGTCCGAGCGGATGCCGTCGACGACCACGGTGTCGGACTCGTCGAGGTGGTCCTCGATGCGAGGGAGCGACGCCTCGGCGATGGCGCCGGGGCCGTTCTCCTCGCGGAGCGTCCTGGCCATCTCGCCGTGGTGGGTAGCTGGGTCGAGCCCGCGCTCGCGGCAGGCCTGACGGATCACGTCGCCCATCGTGACGACCGGGACCCCCGCCTCGCGCGCGACGGCGGCGGCCTCGCTCTTCCCGCTCCCCGGCAGCCCGACGATCCCGATGACTGTCATCGCCGGATGTACTGGAACGGTCCGCATAAGGACTGCGTTGTCGGTCGTGGCCGGAGGCGTTCGGACGGGTCCGCCGGCGGACGTCAGCGTTCGAGCGGCGCGGGGTCGGTCGTGCAGACCACGCCGACGTCGTTCCCGACGACGAACCACTCCTCGCCCTCCGGGTCCTCGACGCGCGTCGCGATAGTCGGATCGTCGCCGTCCAGTCGTTCGTGGCCCGGCCGTTCGCTCGGCGGAACGCTCTCGGATCTGAACCCGTTCATGGCGGCCTCGGTGTCGGTTGTCTCACTCATTGGTCTGTGGAACGCGTGGGACCGCACTCGAAGCGCGGCGACGATTCAGACGGATTCGAAGCGAGACAGTCCGGAGCCGCCCGCACGCGGTCCCGGGTCGACCCGGTACACGCTCGCTTCGAATCCGTATCAACCTACGTGTTCGCCTTCGGTCCGAGGACCGGTGAGTGTACTCCCTACAGAGTTTGGTAGTCCGGGTGGTCCGGAACCGGCGCGGCACGACCGGTTCCGGGAGCGCCGCGCGTCGCCTGTCGTCCCGTAAAAAGCGCCGCGCGTACTCGGCAGCAGACTTGCGACGCTTCCGGTCGCAGACGCTCGCATGGTGAGTGGGACATCCGGTGCGGTGGACGGGCCGGGAGCCGTTTCGCGGTGGACGACGGCGCCGATCGCACAGACGCTGCCGGCGCGGATCGAGCGAGCGTTCGGGATCGGCGGGGGACCGGGATCGCAGTTGCTCGCGGGGCTCGTCGGCGCGACGCTGCTCTGTACGTTCCTGCTGGGGCTGGCGGCGGTGACGGGACCGTGGGCCAAGCGCAAGCTCTACGCGGACTTCACCGACCGCTACGCGGTGAACCGTCACGGCCCCTACGGCCTGCTCGTCGTCGTCGCCGACGTCGTTCGACTGCTCTCGAAGGAGCTCATCGTGCCCGAACAGGTCGACCGCCCGGCGTGGGACGTCGGCCCGCTGCTGATCCCCTTCTCGGCGCTGCTGGGGTTCGCGGTGATCCCGATGGGCGACGGGCTACAGCTTGCCGACCCCGAGACCGGGTTGGCCTACGCCTTCGCGGCGGCGTCGCTGGCGACGCTCGGGACGGCGATGGCCGGCTACGCGTCGAACAACAAGTTCTCGCTCTTGGGCGGGCTGCGCTCGATCGCCCAGAATCTCGCCTACGAGATCCCGCTGGTCGTCACCGGCGCGTCGGTCGTCATCTTCGCCGGCTCGCTCCGTACGTCGACGATCGTCTCCGCCCAGGCGGAGACGCTGGTGACCGTCGGGAGCGTCGCCGTCCCCTCGTGGTACGCCGTCGTCAACCCGTTCGCGTTCGCGCTGTTCCTCGTCGCCGCGCTCGCGGAGGTCGGGCGCAACCCCTTCGACACGCCCGAGGCGCCGACCGAGATCGTGGCGGGGATCCAGACCGAGTACTCCTCGGTGTACTTCGTCCTGCTCTACCTGGGCGAGTTCCTCCACATCTTCCTCGGCGGAGCGCTGGTGGCGACGGTCTTCCTCGGCGGGCCCGCCGGCCCCGTCCTCCCGGGGATCGCCTGGTTCACGGCCAAGATGTGGGGCTTTTTCGTCTTCACGCAGTGGGCCCGCTACTCCGTCCCGCGGATCCGCATCGACCAGCTCGTCCAGGTCGGCTGGAAGGGGATGCTCGTGCTCTCGTTCGCGAACCTCGTCCTGACCGCCGTCGTCGTGGGTCTGCTGGCGGCCTGACCGCACCGGATTCTCGCCCGCACTTGAAGATTCGAGGCTACTCGGCCGAACTGACTCGTCGCTGGAGCGCGTAGCGCTTCGCGATGGCAACGCAGGACGCGCCGGCGGACGGGGTGGGCGTCTCGGGTGCGGAGGCGAAACGGGAATCGATGGCGGGCGACCGGCCGCCGGGTCCACGGGGGTACCCGGTCGTGGGGAACACGCTGCAGTTCCTTCGTGACCCGCTTGGCTTCTACGACCGCTGTGCGGCCTACGAGGACGACGTGGTCGCCTACAGCATCGGGAGCGCCGACGGGTACATGCTCACGCATCCGGCCGACGTCGAGCGGGTGCTCGTCACCGACGACGCGCACTTCGTGCGCGCGTCGATAACCTGGGACTCGCTGGGCCAGATCGCCGACGGCGGCCTCTTCCTCGCGGAGGGCGAGGACTGGCGGGCCCACCGGGCCGCGCTCCAGCCCTCCTTCTATCGGGACCGCATCGAGACCTACGCCGACATGATGGCCCGCTTCGCGGACGAGCGGACCGACGAGTGGACGCGCCGCGCGGTCGGACCGGCGGCCGACGCGAGCGGACCGGCGGCCGACGCGGGCGCGACCGTCGCCGTCAGCGAGGAGATGCGGACGCTCACGCTCGATATCCTCGCGAAGACGCTGCTGGACGTCGATATCAGGGGCGGAGAGTCGGCGATCGGCGACGCCGCCGCCGCCATCTCCGAGCGCTTCGACGCGAGTTCGCTCTCCGCGTTCCTCCCGCTGTGGGTGCCCACGCCGGCCAACCGCCGCTGTCGGCGAGCGGTCGAGCGATTCGACGAGGCGATCGCTCACATGGTCGCGGAGCGCCGGGCCAGCGACGGCGAGTTCGACGACCTCCTCTCGATCCTGCTCGACCTGGACGTCGGCGAGGGGCCCGACGGCGGGCTCTCGGAGACTGAGATCCGCGACCACCTGTTCACCTTCCTGTTCGCCGGCCACGAGACGACCGCGCTGACCCTCTCGTACGCGATATTCCTGCTGGCGAACCACCCCGAGAAGCAGGAGCGACTCCACGCCGAACTGGACGACGCGCTGGGCGACGGGGACGAGGGGAGCGCGGCCGACGCCGAACCGCCGAGCGCGGGCGACATGTTCGAGCTCGACTACCTGGGCGACGTGGTCGACGAGGCGCTGCGGCTCTACCCGCCGGCGTACACGGTCTTCCGCGAGTCCACGCGGGACGTCGAGATCGGCGGCTACGCGATGCCCGAGGGGTCGACTATCTCGATGCCCCAGTGGGTGCTCCACCGCGACGAGCGCTGGTACGACGCCCCCGAAGCGTTCCGTCCCGAGCGCTGGACCGGCGACTTCCGCGAGACGCTGCCCGACTACGCCTACTTCCCGTTCGGCGGCGGCCCGCGCCACTGCATCGGCATGCGCTTCGCGCTGATGGAGGCCAGACTCGTCCTCGCGACGTTCGCCCGCCGGTTCCGGTTCGAACCCGTCACCGAACCGCCGCTCGACCTCACGATGCAGATCACGCTCCAGCCCGCCGACCCGATCGAGGTCGGGCTGGACCGTCGGTAGCGCCGCGACGCTTACCCGGCTCGAGCACCGATCCCCGGTATGGCCACGACCGAAAACGGACCCGTCTCGCTCTCAGACGGCGCGGACCTCGAGGCGTTCGTCGGGGAACGCGACCGCGCGCTCGTCGAGTTCCACACGGAGGGCTGCGGCAAGTGCGCGGCGATGGAACCCGTCTTGAGCGCCGTCGCGAAGACGACCGACGTCGCCGTGGGGACGATGAACCCGCGGGACGACCCGCGCCTGGTCGACGAGTACGACGTGCGTAGCGTCCCGAAACTCCTCCTGTTCGTCGACGGCGAGCTCGCGGCGACGCGCGAGGACGGCGTCCTCAGCGTCGAGGACGTCCGCGCGTTCGTCCGGGACGCCTGACGGACGTGTCCTCCGGCGTCACTCGGGCTCGAGTCCCCAGGCTCGCACGTCCGCGAACGTCGCCTCGGCGGTCCGTTTCTCGGAGTGGCTGCACACCATCGGCCCCAGCGAGACCGCCCCGCCGAGGGCGAGCGGCTGCTGGTCGACGGGGATCCACTCGTCGCCGCTCTCCGAGAGGAACAGCGTGACGACGCCGTCGACGTAGTCGACGCGATAGTACGAGAAGGTGCCCGGGAGCTCCTCGAACTGGTCGCTGTGGGTGAATCCGTCCGCGCGCTCGCGCCAGGTGATCTCCGAGCCGTGGCCGACCGTGTGGCCGACGTAGCCGAACGGCGCCCGCTCGTCGGCGCTCGCGCGGACGGCGAAGCCGGCCTTGGTGAACTCGTCGGGGCCGTCGAGGTCCGCGATCCGCCCCTCGATACGGACCGGCGCGCTCGCGCCGGCGTGGACGTAGTGGAACTCGTGGGTGTTCCCCCAGACGTTCGCCCCGTTCGCGACCACCGTCCACTCGTCGGCCCCCTCGTCGTACGCCGCGCTGCCCCGAGTGGCGACCGGTCCCACGTCCTCGGTCTCCTCGAGCGCGACCTCCCGTCCCGGACGCACGCCGAAGTCGGGTCGCGTCACCATCGGGACGCCGCTGATCTCGAACCGGGCGCCCCCGGTCCGACCGCCGTCGGCCGTCGGGCCGTCGCTCGGGTCGGCCGTCGGACCGTCGCTCGGGTCGGCCGCCGACGACCGGGTCGCCGCTCCGACCGCGTCGGTGACGCGCAGCTCCCAGCCCTGCTGGTCGACGGTCTCGGCGACGATGTCGAGGCCTGTCCCGGTACCGGCCTCGGCGGTCGTGTATCCGCGGTTCGTGACTTCCGAGCGCTCCTCGACCGGGATGCCCGGGCCGTCGTCCTCGACGTAGAAGCCGCGTTCGAGCGCGCCGACGCGGACGGTCACGTTCGGGCCGGCGTGGTCGACGGCGTTCTTGAGGAGGTTCTCGACGACCGGTCTGAGCGTCTCCGCGTCGGCGGCGACCGTGGTCTCGGGGGGCAGGTCGACCACGAGCGTCGCGGTGTCGGGCCCGATGAACGACCAGGCCGTCTCGACCAGGTTCGGGAAGTCCGTCGCGAACGAGTCCGCGCGGAACGAGCGCAGCGCGCCGCTGGAGAGCCCGGACGACTCGCCGCGCTTCGTGAGCGCGCTCAGGTCCTCGACGATGCTCTCGATGCGTTCGATGCCGTCGACGGCGCGGGCGCGGTCGATCTCGCCGTAGACGATCTGCAGCGGCGTCCGGAGGTCGTGGGCGACGTAGTCGATGAACTGGTCGATCCGGTCGGCCTGTTCGGCGAGATGGCGCTGGTAGCGCTCGCGGTCGCTGACGTCCAGCGCGTAGCCCGCGAGACCGATCACCTCGTCGCCGTCGTACCACGGGACCTTGGTCGTCTGCGACCAGTGGTCGTAGCCGTCGTGACCGTACTCGCGGACCCGGTCGTAGACCGGCTCGCCGGTCTCGACGACCTGCAGGTCGTCCTCGAGGTCGGCCCGCGCCTGGTCCCGGAGGTAGTCGGGGGTTATCTCCACGTCGGTCTTGCCGACGACCGACGCCGGGTCCGCGTCGTCCTCGACGTCGGCCTTGTGGAGGTGGCGCCCCTCGCGGTCCTTCGCGAAGACCGCCAGCTCTCCCTCCGCCAGCAGCGTCGTGAACAGGTCGCTCTCCGCGTCGCGTCGGCGCCGCTCGTCGTACGTTTCCAGCGCCCGTTCGACGACCGTCGACAGCGTCGCGTCGTCGGCCGGACCGAGCGCCCGACAGTCCGACAGGGCGGCGAGCGCGCGGCGCTCGTCCGCGTCGAGCGGCGCCGTGACGACCACGGGCACGAGCGGGTCCGCCGCGCGGGTCGCGGGGGGCGCGGCTACGCGTCGTCGAGTTCGCTCGCGGACACGGACTCGAAGGTCGCCTCGCAGCGCTCGTCGTCGCTGTGGCCGCAGACCGCGAGGCCGACCGCGAGCGGGCTCTCGAGTTCGACGGTCCGCTGGTCGAGGGCCTGCCACTCCTCGCCGTCGGTCGACCACGACAGCGTCACGGTCCCGTCGACCGCTTCGACCCGGTACCAGGGGTAGGCCTCGTAGGGCTCTTCGAGCTGGTCGCTGGAGGCGTCGGCCCCCCGGTCCTCGCGCCAGAGCGTCTCGGTCCCGTGTTCCGCGGTCGCGCCGACGAAGCCGAACGGGGCGTCCTCCGCGAGGCCGTCGCGGACCATCAGCCCGGCCTTGCTGTACTCGTGGGGACCGTCGAGGCCGCTCAACCGTCCCTCGATGCGGACCGGGTCGCTCGCCGCGCCGTGGACGAAGTGGAACTCGTCGATGTCCCGCCAGATGTCCCGGCCGTCCGCGACCACCCGCCACGTCTCGTCGACGGGGTCCCACGTCGACTCTCCCGACATCGAGACTTCGCCCACGTCGACGCTCTCGTCGAGGTCGACCGGCGCCGACGGCGTCGTCGCCGTCGGCACGACCATCGGGAGGCCGGTGATCTCGAATCGCGCGCCCGGCGAGGCGTCGGGGCCCGGTTCGCTGTCGGTCACGCGGACCGACCAGCCCTGCTGGTGAGCGGTCTCGGCGACGATGGCGAGCCCGGTCCCGGTGCCGTCCTCGGCGGTCGTGTACCCGTCCTCGAGGATCCGATCGCGCTCGGCCGCGGGGATCCCGGGACCGTCGTCCTCGACGTAGAAACCGCGTTCGAGCGCGCCGACGCGGACGGTCACGTTCGGGCCGGCGTGGTCGAGCGCGTTCTTGAGGAGGTTCTCGAGCACCGGCCGGACCGTCTCGGTCTCCGCGACGACCTCGGTCCCCCCGGGCACGTCGATCTCGACGGCCGCGTCCTCGGTCCCGTGGACCGCCCAGACGCGTTCGACCAGCGCCGCGAGTTCCGTCGTCGGGACGCCCACGTCGAGCACCTCGAGCACCTCTTCGGAGAGGTCGAGGTCCGAGCGGTCGCCCTTCGCGAGCGAGCTCAGGTCGTCGATGATCTCCTCGATGCGTTCGTTGGCCCGCTCGATCCGGTCGAACGCCTCCTCGTGGCCCTCCCTGGCGCGCTCGAGGGAGCCGACGGATATCTGCAGCGGCGTCCGGAGGTCGTGGGAGACGTAGCTGGCGAACTGGTCGAGACGGCGCCGCTGGCGTTCGAGCTGCCGTTTCACGCGGACCCGCTCGGTCGCGTCGAGCGAGTACCCGACGACCCCCTGTATCTCGCCGTCGCCGTCGCGCCAGGGCAGTTTCGTCACCTCCGACCAGTGGTCACCGCCCTGCCCCTCGAAGTTCTCGAGCTTCCCCCGGATCGGCTCGCCCGTCTCGGCGACCCGGAGGTCGTCCTCGTAGGCCTCGGTCGCCGCCTCCTGGTCGTAGGGGAACACCTCGCGGTCGGTCTTCCCCTCGATCGATCCCGTGCCCACCGTGTAGGGGACGTCCGCCATTCGGAGGTAGCGCCCCCGGTCGTCCTTCGCGAACAGCGAGAGGTCCCCCTCCGCGAGCAGCGTCCCCAGCACGCCGCTGTCGGCGGCGGTCTGGCGCCGCCGCGCGTAGGTCGAGAGCGCGTCCGCGATGACTGCCGCGAGGCGGCCCAGTGGCGTCGACTCGGGGAGATACCGGCAATCGGAGCGCTCGGCGACCGCCGGCGCGACCGACTCCCGACCGGTGGAGGCGACGAGCGGCAGGTCGGCGTCGACCGCCCTGACGTCCTCGTAGAGATCGACGAACGCCGACTCGTCGACGTCGAGGGCGACGACGCAGCCGACGTCGTCACGGGTCGAGAGCGTCGAGCGGACCTCGCCGACGTCCGCGGCGGCGAGCACGTCGGTGGCGGTGTCGTCGCCGAGGACCGACTCGACGCGGTCGCGGGCGGGGCCCGTCCCACCGGCGACGAGCACCGCGGTCGGGTCCGCGAGGAGGTAACTCATCTGGGTGCTACCGCTACCGTATGCGATACAGATAGATAAGGGTCGGGGACCGCTTCGCGGTCTCGAAAACGACTGTCTGCCACCGCTACACGTCGAGAATCCGTCGGACGATCGACGGGTCCGCGCCGCCGAGCAACAGCGACGCGTACCAGCCGGCGACCCGCCCGGCGAGGTTGCAGACGTGCAGCGAGACCAGGACCGCGACCACGCCGACAGCCGAGACGACCAGCGCCCCCGGGAGCGTCGTGACGTACCACGTCGTCAGCCGAAAGGGGATGCTCAGCCCGATCTGCCAGGTCTGGAGCGCGAACTCGATCGACGGGTGCACCGCGAGGTCCCCGGTCGCCGGGTGGATGCCGAACCGCACGTTCTCGTAGTACAGCGGCACCAACAGGAGCGAGAGGGAGATCGCCCCCAGCGAGATCAGCAGGGAGAACGCGGCGGTGCCGAGCAGGACCTTGCTCGCCAGGAAGACCAGTCCCTTCCAGGTCGAGAGACCGGTGAGGACGTACTTCACGTGGGCGACGGGCTCCGAGAGCGGCGGCGAGTCCGGGTCCCCCGCGGGCACGTCGACGGCGAGGGCGCGGTCGGCGACGAACCGTTCGAACGCCGTCAGCTCGCGCGTCAGATACACCATCGCGACCGTCAACGGGATCCCCACGAGGACGACCGCGAGACCGAGTCCGAGCGCGTAGCCCACCGACAGCACGACGAAGTACGCGAGCCCGAGCGGGAACAGCGCCGAGAGGTACAGCAGGTTCGCGTACGTCCGGCGCCGGAGCGGGACGCCGACGAACCACCGGAGGAGGGCGCGGGGACCGCGGGGAACCGGGGGGAGCGAGACCCGTCGACTCATTGTCGAGTGGTCGATCGGGGCCATAGTAAAACGATCGGGACGAGATCCCGACGGGACCGGGAAGCGCCGGGGGTGGACACCTCACGCCCCCGTAAGCGCGTAGAGGATCGACCCGAGCCCGAGGATCTCGAAGAGGGTCCACGCGAGGACCGTCACGGCGTCGCTCGCGCCGAACGGCCCCGAGAGGACCAGCGTGACCGCGAACGGGACGACCGACACGAGGAAGATCCCCAGTCCGAGGAACAGCATCGGCCGGCTGTCGTTGCGTCGGTAGCCCCGGTAGGCCTGGTAGGCGACGAACAGCCCGACCGCGGACGTCAGCGACCGCGCGATCGTCGACGGTTCGACGCTCGCGGCGAGCGCTCCGTTGAGCGCCGCCCAGAGGCCCGCGGCGCTCATCCGCTCACCCCCGGTCGGGTCGCGGCGCTCGTTCGCCCGCGGGCGCTCGGCGCCGGCTGCGGACGGTCGTCGTCGGAACTATTGCGGTCGGTCATGGGTCTCCGTAGATCGAGTAGAGGATGCACCCGAGCCCGACCAGCTCGCTCGCGGTCGTCGAGAGGATCCGAACGGACTCGGGGTACGTGGTGAACGTCGGGAGGGCGATGCGGAGGGTGATGGGGCCGCCGGTCAGCAGGACGATCCCGACCGCGAGGAACAGCATCCCCCGGTCGCGCGTCCCGCGGTAGCCCCGCAGCGCCGAGGGTGCCACAGAAAGGTTGACACACCTGTGAGCAGGGTGTGGCAAATGGGT
>JBDGSU010000119.1:0-14904 GCA_042217395.1 Halosimplex sp. | reverse complement strand
GTTCCGCTCGGGCGAGTACTCCCGGGTGGTGACCGCGAACGTCCTCGACGAGGGCGTCGACGTGCCCGACGCGAACGTCGCGGTCGTCCTCTCCGGGAGCGGCAGCGAGCGGGAGTTCACCCAGCGGCTCGGCCGCATCCTGCGTCCGAAATCCGACGGGACCGCCGAGTCCCCGGACTCGGAGGCTCGAGAGTCGACGGCGTCGTCCCTCGGCGGACGCGCGCTGCTGTACGAGATCGTCACCGAGGAGACCGCGGAGGAACGGGTCGCTCGACGGCGGCGGTGATCGGCCGTACTAGCGTCCCTTCGCCCGCTTATCGACCGAGTCACTCGCCTGTCCGATTCGTTCGTCGAAGGGTTCACCACCGCGGCGCCCGGAGGGAGGTACATGAGTTCCGCAGGCCCTCAGGGGCTCCAGGCGGTCCCCGAGGAACTCCAGGACCGCGAGGCGTGGCTCGACCCGTTCGACTGGTACCGCCGGATGCGCGAGGAGGCGCCGGTCCGCTACGACCCCGAGCGCCGGACGTGGGACGTCTTCCGGTACGAGGACGTGAAGGGCGTCCTCGCCGACGACGAGACGTTCTCCGTCGACCCCCGGATGGCCGACGACTTCGTCGAACCGGAGGAGCCGGGGCAGGGGCTCATCCTCGACACGATGCTGTTCGAGGACCCGCCCCGCCACGACGAGCTCCGGGGCGTCGTCGACGACTGGTTCCAGCCGCGGACGCTCGCCGACCGCGAGCCCCACTTCCGGGAACTCGCGAGCGAGTTGCTCGACGACGCCGTCGGCGACGGGCGGATGGACGTGGTCGAAGACCTGGCGTACCCGTTCCCGGTGACGGTCATCGCCGAACTGCTCGGCATCCCGTCGTCGGACCGCGACCGGTTCAAGACGTGGTCGGACGCCATCGTGGCGGCCGCGAGCGACGACGAGGGCGCCGAGGGGTTCGCCGAGCGCCAGCGACAGACCCAGATGGAGATGGGCCAGTACTTCCTCGAGGCGATCGAGGAGCGCCGCGAGAACCCCCGCGAGGACCTGCTGTCGGTCATCGTCACCGCCGAGTCCGACGACGGGGGCCGCCTCTCCCGCGAGGAGGCCCTCGGCACCTGCATCCTGTTGCTCGTCGCGGGCAACATCACGACGACGAACCTGATCGCGAACGCGGTCCGCTCGTTCGCGGAGGCCGAGACGGACGTGTTCGAGGAGTTGCGCGGCGACGAGTGCGCGCTCACGAGCGCCGTCGAGGAGGTGTTGCGGTACCGGTCGCCGGTGCAGGCGATGAGCCGAGTGGCGACCGAAGACGTCCGGATGCGGGGCGAGACCATCGAGGCGGGCGACCGCGTCGTCGTCTGGCTCGGCTCGGCCAACCGCGACGAGCGGCAGTTCGACGAGCCCGACGCGTTCCGGCCTCACCGGTCGCCGACCCAGCACCTCGGGTTCGGCCACGGCACTCACTACTGCCTCGGCGCGCCGCTGGCGCGACTCGAAGCCAGGGTCGGGCTCTCCGAACTGCTCGACCGCGTCGGAGACGTGCGGCTCGCGGACGCCCCGCTCCGGCCGACCCGGAGCTCGTTCATCTACGGCGTCGAATCGCTCCCGATCCGCTACGACGAACGCCGATAGGGCGACCGGGCGGCGGTCCCGGGCCGGCTCAACCGCCGGTCCCGGTCGCCGTCGGTCCCCCGCCGTCGGCCGATGGATCGCCGGTCGACTCCCCGTCCGCGGTCGCGACTGTGTCGGTCGCCCCGCCGGTATCGGTCGCGGCGTCGGTAGCCGCGGCGGTGTCGGTCGCCCTGTCGTCGGGATAGGGCGTCACCGTCCCCTCGGGGATCGGCGTCGCGGGCGTGCCGGGGTCGAACGAGACGTCGAAGTTCGGTTCGCGGTCGAACTCGCGGTAGGGGACCGGGACGTGAATGGCGAACTCCCGCGATTCGCCCGGACCGAGCGAGACGGCCCGAGACGGCGAGAAGGTCTTCGAGCCCGCCCCCACGTTCACGGTCAGTACCGCCCGGTGGGCGACATCTGCACGGTTCAGCACCGTCAGAGTGACCAGGAGGTCGCCGTCCCCGGCGGCGCCGAACGACCGCGACGGAACCACGAAGCGCTGGCCCTCCGGGGTATCGGGGGCGTCGTCGCCGTCTCCACTCCCACCGTCTCCGGGGCCGGTACCCCCGTCTCCGCCCGCGTCGCGGATCTCGGCCGGCGGTAGGGGCGCCGTCTCCGGCACCTCGCGGTTGGCGCTCGTACAGCCCGCGCCCGCCCCCGCCGCGAGAGCGGCCAGCCCGCGCAGGACCGTCCGTCGTTGCATACCGTTCTCCCGGGAACCGTCCGGTAAGTATCTTCCCGTCGCGTCGGCGGCGCCTCGCCCGCTCGCGTTCCGGCGGCGCCTCGCCTCACCCGCCGCGCTTATGCCGGTCCGCGGCCGACTCCCGGTCGTGCTGACGAAGGACCTGCTGCGCGTCTCGCGGGCCGGCGGCGGGTTTCGCCCCCAGTTCGTCGACGGGTCGGCCCGCGAGGTGGCCGCCCGCGTCCTCGGCGTCTACCAGGGTCACGTCGACCGCTCGCGCGCCGAACTCGACGACGCCCTCGAAACCCTGGAGCGGGAGGCCGACGACTTCAAGCTCGTCCGCGGGTTCGCGAAACTGCTCGAACGGGAGGCGCGCTTCGAGACGCGCTCGCCCGTGGAACCGCGGCGCGCCCGCGAGGCGGCGTTCGCGGCCGGCGAGGCCGTCGGCGTCGTCACCGGCGCGGACCGCGAACGGGCGCTCGAACGAGCGGCCGAGCGACTCGACCGCTCCGGCGACCTCGACGCCGACGCCGTCGCCGGGTCGCTCTACGCCGACCTCGAGGACCGTCAGGCCCTCGCCGCGGTCGACCCGCGCTGGGGACCGGACGAGCTGGTCGACCAGTACAACCTCTCGCTGGCCCAGACGGCGCTGTTCGACGCCACCGAGGTCCGCGTGCGCTCGTCCGACCCGAAGGCGCTCGTCTCCGCGGTCAAGCGCCTCCGGCTGATGTACGAGGTCCGGACGACCGACGCCGGCCGCGAGGTGGTCGTGACCGGTCCGACCGCCCTGTTCCGCGGTACGCGCCGCTACGGCACCCGCTTCGCGCGGCTCCTGCGGACCGTCGCGAACGCCGACGAGTGGCGCCTGGAAGCGACCGTCGACGATCGGGGTACCGAGCGGACGATGACGCTGTCCGACGCCGACGTGTCGGTGCCCGGCGTCGAGCCGGTGACCGACGTGAGCTACGACAGCGGCGTCGAGGCCGACTTCGCGACTCGCTTCGAGTCGCTGGACCTGGACTGGAACCTCGTCCGCGAGCCCGAGCCGCTGGAGGCGGGCGCGAGCGTCGCTATCCCGGACTTCGCGTTCGACTACCGCCACGCCGACTTCCGCGTCTTCTTCGAGATCATGGGATTCTGGACGCCCGAGTACGTCGAGAAGAAGCTCGGCCAGCTCGAGGCCATCGACGACGTCGAACTGCTCGTCGCCGTCGACGAGAGCCTCGGCGCCGGCGAAGCCGTCGAGGCCCGGGACCACCGGGCGATCCCCTACTCGGGGACGGTGCGCGTGAAAGACGTCCGCGACGCGCTCCGGGACTACGAGGACCGGCTCGTCGCCGAGAGCGCCGCCGCGCTCCCCGAGGCGCTCCGCCCCCGAGCGGACGTCGTCACGCTGGAAGCGCTGGCCGCCGAGCGCGGCGTCAGCGAGAGCGCCGTCGAGGACAAGACCTTCCCCGAGCACGAGCGCGTCGGGCGGACGCTGGTCAGACCGGCCGTCCTCGACGACCTCGGGGACCGGATCGAGGCGGGGATGGCCCTCGACGAGGCCGAGGCGCTGCTCGACGAGCACGGGATCGACGACGCCAGCGCCGCGCTGTCGGCGCTCGGCTATCGCGTCGAGTGGGAGGGACTGGGCGGCGGGACCGTCCGCGAGCGATCAGACCGGGAGTGAGCCGCGCCCGCCGTTCAACAGTCCTGTCCGGCCGTCACCGGCTCGAACGCCACCGTCTCCGTCCGCTTCGCGACGGTGGCGCTCCCCTGCGAGACCTGGATCACGGCGTCGACGTGCTCCCTCGGCGCCCAGGACCCGTCGCGAACGGCGGTGAACGGAACGGTGACGGTGCGGCGCTCGCCGGGCGGGATCCGGACCGCGCGGCTGTCGGTCCGCTCGAAGACGGACGCGGTGACGGTGACGCCGACCGCCCAGAACTGCGGGTTGTCGACGCTCGCCGCCGGTCGGCGCACCGTCACCGAGACGGAGGCGCCGCGCACCACCACGTCCTCGCAGTTGGCGGTCGCGTTCGTCGGCGTCGCGCCGGTCACGGTCACGTCGTCCACGACGACGCCGCCCTGCCCGTAGGTGGCCGCGACGAGCACGCCCGACGCGCCCAGCGCCGCCACGAGCGCGACGCCGGCGAACAACCACCGCGTCCAGGCCATATCCCTACGATTCTCGGAATCCCTGATAAACGTTGGCGTGCTCGCGGTCGAGACTGCGGCGAACACAGACGGCGGCGGTCCGCGAGGCCCCTACAGGTCGCGACGCCGCCCTTTCGGGACCTGCGAGCGGAGTTCGCCGTGGACGTAGAGGCCGACGCCGACGGGTTCGCGCTCGCCGGCGACCTCGGTCGCGACGATCAGGTAGCCCCAGTCGCCGTCCCAGTCGATCGCCTGGTCCTCGCCGGCGACGAAGCGGGCCGCTCGCTCCTCGGAGAGCTCGATCACGCACGATTCGGCCGCGTCGCCGAACCGCTGGACGGCCTCGAGGGTCGGCTTCCAGTGCTCGCGGCGCGTCCGCAGGAACGCCATCCCGAGCCCCTCGACGTCGACCGGCGAGGCCGCGTCGTCGGCGAACGCCCAGACCTTGCCCGACCCGCGCTCCCAGAAGGTGTGCCCGTCGAACGTCTCCGGGGGAACCCCGAACCGCTCGTCCCACCACTCGAGAACCTCCGCGCGAGTCGCGCGCCCCTCGACGACCCGTTCGTCGGCCGTGGCGGGCAGGCGGTCGAACCGGTTCCCGTCGTTTTCGGGGCTCATCCGGCGGTCACCTCGAGTTTCGCGCAGAAGAAGCCGCCCGTGTCGTTGTGGTGCGGGTAGATCCGCTTGGCCTTCCGGACGGACTCGTCGAAGGCCTCGCCCCCCCACTCGGTGACCCCCGGCGCGTGTTCGAGCGGGAGGTCGAACTCGACGAGTTCGCAGGGCTCCTCGGCGAGCGCGTGGTCGAGGACGGCCTCGTTCTCCTCCGGTGCGAAGGTACAGGTCGAGTAGACGACGATTCCCCCTTCGCGCGTCGTCTGGACGGCCCGCCGGAGGACGCCTTTCTGGACGCCCGAGATGCCGTGGACGTGCTCGAGCGTCCAGTCCGCGAGCGCGTCGGGGTTCTTGCGGATCGTCCCCTCGCAGGAACAGGGGGCGTCGACCAGCGCCCGGTCGTAGGGCGCGCCTTCCTCGCCGTCGTCGGTATCGGGCGCGCGGAAGGGCTTGAGCGAGTGGTTCCGGGCGTCCTCGTGGGTGACGGCGACGTTCGTCGCGCCGGCCCGTTCGGTGTTCGAGCGAAGCGCCGAGATGCGGCCGAGGGTGTCGTCGGTCGCGACGAGCAGACCCGTGTCCTCCATCAGCGCGGCGAGCTGGGTGGTCTTGCTGCCCGGCGCCGCGCAGGCGTCCCAGACCCGCTCGCCCGGCCGGGGGTCGAGCACCGCGGCGGGGACCGCCGAGACCTCCTCCTGGCCGTGGATCCAGCCGAGGACGTACGGCCAGTTGGTGCCGGGCTGGTCCTCGGGGAGGGCGAACAGCCCGTCGTGCCACCCGACGGGTTCGTGGGCGATGTCGGCCTCGTCCATCGCGGCGCGGGCCCGCTCGACGGTCGTCTTGAGCGTGTTGACGCGGACGACCGACGGGAGCGGGCGCTCGCAGGCGGCGCGGAAGGCCTCGAAATCGTCGACGAGCGACTCGTAACGCTCCAGTACGTCCATTGGCCCCCCGTTGGCGGGCGCCCGTGTTAACCCCCTCGGCTCGCGCTCGCGGGTCGGCGGCGGGGGAGGACTCCGCGAGCGTCGGTCGGGGCCGGCTCCCGGACCGCGCAGAGTGTGGGACCGCGCCGACGCCGGTCCGGAGGGAGTCGCCGGGACCGCGGGCGGTTTTATAGCGGTGGCTGACAGAACTGCGGGTATGGCTACCGTGGAGATCCGCACCGACGCGGTCGAACTGGACGCGCCGACGCTGGTCGAGGGGCTCCCCGGCGTGGGGCTGGTCGGCAAGATCGCCGCCGACCACCTCGTGGACGCGCTGGACATGACCTACTACGCGTCGGTCCACTGCGAGGGGCTCCCCGAGGTCGCCGTCTTCGGCGAGGGCGACCCGACGTACGACCCGCCGGTCCGGATCTACGCCGACGAACGGCGGGACCTGCTCGCCCTCCAGAGCGACGTCCCCGTCTCGCCGACCGTCGCCGACGACTTCGCGGCGTGTCTGACGAACTGGCTCGCCGAGCGCGACGCCACGCCGCTGTACGTCTCGGGGATCCCCGCGGAGAAAGAGGGGGTGCCCGAGCTCTACGGCGTCGCCAGCGGCGGGGCGACCGCCCTGCTCGACGAGCACGGGATCGCCGCCCCCGACGAGAGCGGCGTCATCAGCGGCCCGACGGGGGCGCTGCTCTACGAGGCGAACCGGCGTGACCTCGACGCGCTCGGGCTGGTCGTCGAGTCGAACAGGAACTTCCCGGACCCGGAGGCGGCCCGCGTCGTCCTGCTCGACGCCGTCGGCCCGATCGTCGGCGTCGACGTCGAGACAGACAACCTCGTCGAGCAGGCCGAGGAGATCAGCCAGGCGCGCGAGAACCTCGCCAGGCGCATGCAGGAGGCCCAGGAGGAGAGCTCGAAGGCCCAGCCGATGGGGATGTACCAGTAGCGGTCCGCCGGGCCCCGCCGCGGCGCTCGGACCGGGTCGCCGACCCGCGACGGCCCGAACGCGACGCCTTTTTCGCGGTTCGACCGATACCGGCGTGCGATGGGAGTCGCCACTGTCGCGGGGACGTTCGCCGTCGGCGTGGTCTTCGGGCTGGCGCTGGCGGCGCCGCCGGGGCCGATGAACGCCGTCATCGCGGAGGAGAGCGTCCTCCGCGGGTGGCTGGCGGGCTTTACCGCCGGACTGGGCGCGATGACCGCCGACTTCATCTTCTTCGTGCTGTCGCTGGCGGGCGTCGTCGCCTTCCTCGACGGCGCCCCGACGGTCCGGGCGGCGATGGTCGGCGCTGGCGGCCTGCTGATGCTGTACTTCGCGGTCGGGGCGATCCGGGACGCGCGCGCCGACTTCGTCGCCGACGACCCCGGCCCGGACGGCGAGGCCGACGCCCGCGGGTTCACGAAGGCGTTCGCGCTCGCGCTGACCAACCCCTACCAGATACTCTTCTGGCTGACCGTCGGCGTGGGGCTGCTCGAACCGGGGACGGTCGACGTGCTCTCGCACCTGCCGGCGGTCGGCGACGCGCTGGCGGGCGCGCTCGTCGTGACCACCGGGAGCCCGGCGCTGCTGGCGGGGCTGTTCGGCGGCATCCTCGTGTGGATCACGGGCTTCCCGGCGACGCTCGTGAGCGTCGGTCGGCGCGTCGACGCGTTCGCCCCGGCGGCGGCCGCCGTCTCGGCGCTGGTGCTGGCGGGCTTCGGCGTCACCTTCTGCTGGACGGCGGCGCGGACGCTCCTCGGGCTCGGCGGCGCGTAGCCGGTCCCGTCGGGCGGGACGCGACCGGGGCCGTCACTCCGAGCCGTTCGGCGGCCGACCGAGGTCTTCCGAGGGGTCGACGTCGGCGACCTCGGCCTCCAGCCACTCCTTGAACCACTTCACCCGCTTGAGTCGCCGGTGGACGATGCTCTCGGCGGTGTCGCTGCGGACCCGGTCGCGGGCGTCGCGGCCCCGTTCGAGGACGCGTCCGACCATCTCCGCGGCGTCGACATGCGTGCGGGACTCGTAGCCCATCCGGAGGAGCATCAGCGCCGTGCCGTTGGCGCCGACCTTGTCGAGCAGGTCGGCCTCGATGAGACACTGGGCCTCGAGCGGGAGGTCCGTCAGATCGCCCTGGTAGGAGTGCTCGCGGACCGCGGCGCACACCTCGTCGACGAACGACGCCGGGTAGTCGCCGTGCGTCGTGAGGTACTCGCGGGCGATGCGAGCGCCCTCCTCGGCGTGGAGGTCCTGGTCGACCTCGAGCTTGGCGATGTCGTGGAAGAGGGCGGCGACGCGGGTGACGTCCACGTTGGCGCCCTCCGACTCGGCGATCTCCTCGGCGATTTCGACGACGTTCAGGATGTGATTGAAGCGGTACTCCGCGGAGTGCCACGGGTACCACCGCATCCGACCGCCGTCGTCCTCGCTCTCGACGCTGGCCGCGAGGTAGTCGTGGACGAACGCCTTCATCTCCTCGAACTCCCCGTCCGACACGGGCGACTCCCTAATTTCGACGCCCACGGGACCACCTCCGATAGTATCGCGCGTTGATCATCTTACGGAGAGAAAGGCGCGTTCGACTCTTAGGCGTTACGACACTCACGGGGGGCCGCGTCGACCGCGATCACGGGGCGTGCGCCGAATTTCCACCCCGTCCAGCGGAGCCGCCCCGCGCCCCGAGACCGTCCGCTCCCCATTGGGCCGGGTCGCCTCGCGCTCTCCGAGCGCGCTTCGTTCCCTTCGACGGCCCGGACCGCCGATCAGGACGGCCACCGGAACCCGCGGCGGAAAATAGACGTACGGCCACCGATCCCCCCGATTCGACCGACGAGTCGCAATCCGGTACCCGGTTTGGTCAGGTTTTATCGTGGTGAGTGCCAACATTTAGCATATGACCGTACGCACCGCGACGCGGCGGGACCGCCCGGCGATCAGAGACGTCGCTCGCCGATCGCTGCAGGCGTCGTACTCGCTGGACCCGGAGGCGATCTTCACCGCGGTCGCCGAGTGGTACGAGGAGGACCGGCTCGAACGGACGCTCGACGACGACCGGCGACCGGTCCTGGTCGCCACCCGGGAAGCGCAGGTCGTCGGGTTCGCGGAGACCGAACTCGCCGCGTCGGGGGAGTCGGCGACGGTCCTCTGGCTCCACGTCGACCCCGCCTACCGCGGCGAGGGGGTCGGGACGGCGCTGTTCGAGCGGACGCGCGAGCGCCTCGAGGCCGCCGGCGTCGACCGGATCGGCGCGCGGGTGCTCTCGGACAACGCCGACGGCAACGAGTTCTACCGGGCACAGGGCTTCGAACGCGTCGGCGAAGACGAAGTGGAGATAGCCGGGGAAACCCACCGGGAGAACGTCTACGCCGAGGCCCCGGAGACCGGCCTCCACTCGACGGAGAGCGGGGACGGCGACACCGTCTACGTCGACGAGAGCGACTGGGACGACGGGTCTCTCGGCCGCTTCTACACCGTCTACGCGGACGAGGCGGGCGCGACCCGGTACGGCTACTTCTGTTCGAACTGTAACCGGCTCGCCAACGCGATGAACGCGATGGGGCGCATCGAGTGCGGGGAGTGTGGCAACGCCCGCAAACCGACCCGCTGGGACGCCGCCTACCTGTAATCGGCGCTCGAGGCGCCGAATTCGCGGGGCGACCGTGTCAGCCCTGTCCGATCGCGTCGATGCGGTCGACCGGCATCACCGAGTAATCGATCGAGAGCGTGTCCTGCGTCGCGCGGATCTTGCCCACGAAGGTCGAGATGTCTTCGAGGTCGCCCTCGAGGATGAACAGCTCCAGACAGTAGTGGTCGCCGATGTGGCTGTGGACGTTCGAGGCGACGAGGTCGTCGTACTCGTGGCGGAGGCTCATCATCCGGTGTTCGACGTCGGAGGAGGAGTAGTCGAACAGCACGGTGACGACGCCCATCAGTTCGCGCTCTTCGAGTCGCTTGTCCTCGAACTCGCCCAGCAGGTTGCGCGCGGCCTCGCGGACGACCTCGCTCCGACCGGTGTAGCCGTGTTCGTCCGCGAACGAGTCGATCCGTTCGAGGAGTTCGTCCGGCATCGAGACGCTGACGACCGTCATATGTTAATCGATCGGCCAGGTGTTGATAAGGATTGACATCTGCGGCGGTCGACGGTCGGGAGCCGCGGGCGAGAAGCGGGGCGCGCCGAGCGACCGGCCGGCGGGCGACCGGGCAGATATTGGGGTCTGTCGGGAGACTCAAGGACGGCGGCGTTCTGTACGGGGACGATGGAGACGAGTCACCGGGTCGTCGCGGGCGACGCGCGCGACCTCTCGGCCGTCGCCGACGACAGCGTGGACCTGGTCGTGACCTCCCCGCCGTATCCGATGATCGAGATGTGGGACGACGCGTTCGCGGCGCAGGACGCCGAGGTCGAGGCCGCACTGGCCGACGGCGACGGACAGCGCGCCTTCGACGCGATGCACGGCGTCCTCGACGAGGTGTGGGCGGAGGTGGCGCGCGTCCTCGTCGACGGCGGGATCGCCTGCGTCAACGTCGGCGACGCGACCCGGACCGTCGACGGGAGTTTCCGCGTCTACCCCAACCACGCGCGCGTCCTCTCCGCGTTCGAGTCGCTCGGCTTCGACCCGCTGCCGGACGTGCTCTGGCGCAAGCCCGCCAACAGCGCCGCGAAGTTCATGGGCTCGGGGATGGTCCCCCCCAACGCCTACGTCACGCTCGAACACGAGTACGTCCTCGTCTTTCGCAACGGGAGCGACTCGCGGTCGTTCGAACCCGGCGCCGACAGGCGCTACGAGGCCGCCTACTTCTGGGAGGAGCGAAACCGCTGGTTCTCGGACGTCTGGACGGACGTGAGCGGCGAACTCCAGTCGCTCGGCCACGACGAGCTACGGGAGCGCTCCGCGGCGTTCCCCTTCGAGATCCCCTACCGCCTCGTGAACATGTACTCCGTCTACGGCGACACCGTGCTCGACCCCTTCTGGGGCACCGGCACCACCTCGCTCGCGGCGCTCGTCGCCGGCCGGGACTCCGTCGGCTACGAGCGCCAGTCCGCGTTCACCGAGGTCTTCGACGAACAGGTCCAAGACGCGCCCGCGCTCTCGCGGTCGGTCGTCGACGAGCGCCTCGACCGCCACCGCGCGTTCGTCGCCGAGGCCCGCGAGAACGGCGACGAACTCGGATACGACGCCGTCCACTACGACTTCCCCGTCCGGACGCGACAGGAACGGGACGTCCGATTCTACGGAGTCGAGACCGTCGAGCCGACCGACGAGGGGTACCGCGCCGACCACGCGCCCGTCTGACGGACGCGCCACGACGGAGGCGGCACGACGCTCCCCCGACCGAAGGGATATCCGCCCGGACGCGGTACCTGGTCCACCATGAAGGACGCATTCGGAGACCCGGTCGTAATCGTCGACCGGACGCGAACCGCGAGCGACGCCGGCCCCGTCTCGCACGCGCTCGACGCGCTCGTCGACGCCGTCGAGGCGGACGGGCGCGCGGTCGAACGGGTCGACTACTGGACCGAGACCGAGGCCGACGCGTACCTCGTCGTCGGGACCACCGGCGGTCGCGTCGTGGACGGGCTCCTCGACGCCGGGGTCAGCGAACCGGAGAGCGTCTGTTACGGCCGCGGCCGGACGGACCGCGGTGACAGCGCGGTGGCGGTCGCGGGCACCGACGAACGCGGCCTCTCCTACGCCCTCTACGAGATCGCCGAGCGGGTCGAGGCCCGCGGGACCGAAGCGCTCGCGGAGATCGAGGCTGCCACGGAGACCCCCGACAACCGCGTCCGCGGCGTCGACCGGTTCGTCGAGACGCCCGTCGAGGACGACTGGCTCTACGACGACGGGTTCTGGCGCGACTACTTCGAGCGACTGGCCCGGTCGCGGTACAACCGGTTCGCGCTCGTCACGGGCTACGACACCGCGTTCATGTCGCCGCCGTACCCGTTCGTCGTGGACGTACCGGGTTTCTCCGACGTGACCCTCTCCGGGGGACTCGAGCGCGGTCGCGCCGAGAACCGGGATCAGCTCCGCCGTATCGGCGACCTGTGCCACGAGTACGGCCTCGAGTTCGTCTTCGGTATCTGGCAGCAACGGCCCTGGATCGACTACCAGGACGTCCTCGTCGAGGGGCTCCCCGATGGCGACGACCTCGCGGAGTACTGCAAGAGCGGCCTGCGCGAGACGCTCGTCCGGGTCCCGGAGATCGACGGCGTCCAGTTGCGCGTCAACTACGAGTCCGGCGTGACAGAGGACGGCGACTGCGCGACGGCCCAGTCCTTCTGGACGGGGGTCGTCGACGCCGTCGCCGAGGCGCGCGAGGAGCGCGACCGGGACCTCTCGCTGAACCTGCGCGCGAAGGGGCTGACCGACGACATGATCGACCACGGACTCGAACGGGGGTTCGACGTGACCGTCCCGACGAAGTTCTGGTGCGAGTCGACCGGGCTCCCCTACCACAACACCGAGATGCGCCGCGGGGAACTGGACAACCTCGACGACCCGAACCGGAGCCGCCGGTACAGCTACGCGGACCTGCTGGAGAAGCCCCGCTCGTTCGACGTCCTCTACCGGCTCTGGACGACGGGGACGAACCGCGTCTTCGTCTGGGGCGACCCGGACTACGCCCGCCGGTTCGCACACGCTACCCGGTTCGGCGACGGCGCGGGCTTCGAGGTGACGACCCCGCTCAGCCTCAAGGGCGGCTACCACGGCCTGCGCGAGGAGGGGTGGCCGCTGTTCGACGACCCCGACCTGCGACACTACGAGCGGGAGGACGAGCGCTACTGGGCGTGGTACCGCCTGTTCGGCCGGCTGGGTTACTCGACAGACGCCGACCCCGACGCCTGGGAGCGGGAGTTCGAGCGCCGCTTCGGCGACGCGGCCGACGCCGTCCAACGCGGGTACCGCGCCGCCAGCAAGGTGCTCCCGCTGGTCACCGCCTTCCACCTGACGACTCATCCCGCCCTGCACAACTGGGCCGAACTCGACACCGGCGGCGCCCTGTTCGCCGAGCACAACTACAACGACCGCTTCGGCGAGACGACCTACCTCACCGCCGAACCGAGCGATCCCGGCCTGTTCTACCGCATCGACGAGTTCGTCGCCGACGACCTGGCGGACGAACGGCAGGGGAAGTACACGCCGATCCAGGTCTCCCGGTGGCTGGCCCACTGCGCGACGGAGACCCGCCGTGCGATCGACCGGGCCGACGGCGCGGCGCCCGATTCGAGCGAGTACCGGGCGACCGCGCTCGACCTCGCCATGCTCGCGGACCTCGCCGAGTACCACGCCCACAAGGTCCGCGCCGCGGTCGCTCTCTGTCGCTACCGGGAGCGTGACGACCCCGACCACCTGCCGGACGCCCACGCCTCGGCGCTGGCGATGCGCGAGGCGTGGCGGTCGCTCGCCGACCGCGGCGAGAGCACCTATCACGACGACCTCGTGTTCGGTCGCGGCGCCGCGAACGCCGACGCCGGGAACTGGACCGACAGGCTCGTCGAGATGGACGCCGACGTGGCGGAACTGGAGCGGCTACTCGACGAGGAGCGCCTTGAGCCGGCCGGATCGCCGGCCGCGCTCCCGGACGGCGGTTCGGGCGACGCGTTCGGACCGTTCCCGCACCCGCCGTTCGACGCCGAGTTGCCCGAGGCGCATCCGGCCGACGAGGACCTCGACGTCGCCGTGAGGACGGGCGAACTCGACGGGGCCGAGACGGTTCGACTGCACTACCGCCGGGCCAACCAGCGCGAGGGCGCCTTCGAGTCCGTGGCGATGACGCGGACCGACCGCGGCTACGAGGCGACGGTCCCCGCCGAGTACCTCTCCCCCGAGTTCGACCTGCTGGTCTACGTCTCCGCCACCGACGCCGACGGCGACGCCGCCGTCTACCCCGGTCTCTACCACCCGGAACACTCCATGCCCTACTTCGTCGTTGAGACGCGCAGGCCGCGAAGGACGGCTCGAAATCCAGGGACCTCACACCAAAGGGGATAGTCCCGAGCGGATTCGAACCGCTGTCAGTGGCTGTCTCCGGGGATCTGGCGGCGTTCAGAACCCCTCCAAAGGCCACTATGATTGGCCACTACACCACGGGACTCCACGAACGGCTATACGACGGTCGCATAATAGCGTTACTCTTGCGTGTCCCCGGGAGGCGAGATCTCGAAAGCTCGCGCGATCGTCCGGTCGCGAGGTCGCGAATCGGAGTAGCCGGCCAGATCGCTGCGCGGACCCGCGACGCACGTCCGACCGCGACAGCGCCCGACGAGTACTGCGCGCTCGGGTCGAAAGGGTCTCAGTGGGTCTCCGTGGCAGGTAGTCGGAACGGAGCGCCTCACTGGGTGCGGCTCTGGACCATCCGCTCGACGCGGCCGACGAGCGTGTCCCGACCGGTCGCGCGTTCGATCATGTCGCTCATCTTCGTCTGTTCGAAGTAGCTGGCGAACGCGAGGATCGTCGGCGGCCAGAGCCCCACGAAGATGCCCTGCTCCTTCTCGCCCCTGACGTAGAAGAAGTACCACGACAGGAGGACCGACCCCGCCGCGAGTACGATCGCCGGGTCAGTTCCGGTGTTCTCGGCCGCTCGCATCGCGTCTCGCTCTTGCTGTTGCGATTCCATGCACTCGCGCTTGTGACCGCACGTGCATAGTTAGCGACGGGGTAGCGTTGGCAACCTCCCGTTATTCCGCTCGGCCCGGTCCCAATCCGAACTTACGGAGAGAAAGGCGAGGGTATCTCCGGACCGCGGTCGATCTGTGGGACTCTACCGTTCGGCGCTCGGTGGAAACCGACTTGTCGGGCGGCCGCGTACGCTCGCCCGGCCGATGACGAGTCGCGCTTCAGAGCCGGCCTGACGACCCGGCCGTGACGACCCCTATGAGTGCCGAGGCCTCTTCTCCTACATAGGAGTTTAGCACCGGTCTACTAGAATTTAACGCAAGCTCCGTGGAGAACTGGAA
>JBDGSU010000210.1:0-14906 GCA_042217395.1 Halosimplex sp. | reverse complement strand
TCCGCGAGCTTGTGCTGGACGGCCTGGAACTGGTCGACCGACCGCCCGAACGCCTCGCGGTCGTGGACGAACGCCCAGGCCTCCTCGATGGCGGCCGCCGCGAGCCCGATGCCGTGACCGCCGACGACGACGCGACCGTGGTTGAAAAACTCCGCGAGCACGTAGAAGCCCGCGCCCTCCACGCCGATCAGGTGATCTTCGGGCACGCGGCAGTCCTCGAACGTGACGTGGGCCTGCTTCGACGCCCGGAAGGACATCTTCTCGGGGATGTGCTCGGCGTCGTACCCCGGGATGTCTGTGGGGACCACGAACAGCGAGTAGTTGCCGTATCGGTCGTTCGGGTCGTCGCCGGTCTTCGCGTACACCGTCACCCAGTCGGCCTCGACGCCGTTGCCGATCCAGTACTTCTCGCCGTTCAGGACGTACTCGTCGCCCTCCTTCTCGGCCGTCGTCGACATCCCCGCGAGGTCGCTCCCCGTGTCCGGTTCGGAGACGGCCAGTCCGGTGATCTGCTCGTTCTCGGCGACCGGGCGGAGGAACTCCTCCTTGAGGTCCTCGTCGCCGTGCTCCTCCAGGATCTCGGCGCCGAAGCTGGCGAGCTGGAGCGTCAGCGCGATGCCGGCGTCCGCGCGGTAGAACTCCTCGGCGATCGCGAGCACCTGGTGCAACGAGAACCCCTTGCCCCCGTACTCCTCGCCGATGTCCTGTGCGATCAGCCCCGCGTCCATCCCCGCCTCGAGGATCTCGCGGGGGTACTCCCCGGACTCGAAGTACGCCTCGGCGTTCGGTGCGATGTGCTCGGCCGCGAAGTCGCGGGCCTCCCGTTTGACCTCGCGGGCCTCGGCGGGGACCGGTCGCTCGTCCAGCAGTTCCATACCGACTCCAGGGCCGGGAACCCCAAATAAACGCTGACACGTCCGAAAACGGGCGACGAGTTTGTCGTCGTCGGCGTCGGGGCGCTCAGGACTCCGGCGCCGCGTCGTCGGGGACGCGCCCCTCGACCAGCGACGCGTCGCCGTACTCCTCGCGTAGCGCCACCTTGTCGAACTTCCCGGTCGCGGTCTTGGGAACCTCCTCGATGAAGACGACGGTATCCGGCACCCACCACTTCGGATACGACTCGAGGATGTGATCGCGTAGCGACGCCTCGAGCGCGTCCGTGTCGGCTCCCTCGACGGGGACGACGAGCGCGAGCGGCCGCTCCTGCCAGCGCTCGTGCGGGACGCCGACGACGGCGGCCTCGGCCACGTCGTCGTGGGCCATCAGCTCGTTCTCGAGCTCCTGCGAGGAGATCCACTCGCCGCCGCTCTTGATGACGTCTTTCGCCCGGTCGACGATCTTGAGGTAGCCGTCCGCGTCGACCGTGACCACGTCGCCGGTCTTGAGGTAGCCGTCCTCGAACTCCGCCTCGGTCGCCTCCGGTCGCTCGAAGTACTCGGTGGTCACCCACGGCCCGCGGACCCACAGCTCGCCGAAGTCCTCGCCGTTCCACGGCACCTCCTCGCCCTCGTCGTCGACGACGCGGAACTCCAGCCCGGGCGTGATCAGGCCCTGCTTGGCCCGCTTCTCGAGTCTCGTCTCGTAGTCGGCGTCGGCGAGCGTGCTCTTGACGTGGGCGGCCGACCCGACCGGCGACGTCTCGGTCATCCCCCAGGCGTGGAGCAGTTCGACGCCGCGGTCGTCGAAGAATCGGATCATCGCCTCGGGCGCCGCGCTGCCGCCGACGACCAGCCGGTCCAGCGCCGAGAGGTCGACGTCGTTCTCTCTCACGTGCTCCATCAGCCCGAGCCACACCGTCGGGACGCCCGCAGTCACGGTGACGCCCTCCTCCTCGATGAGGCGGGCCAGGTCCGCGGGATCGGGCTGGGGACCGGGGTAGACGTGTTTCGCGCCGCCCGCGGTCGTCGAGAACGGCAGGCCCCAGGCGTTGACGTGGAACATCGGGACGACGGGCATCACGACGTCGTCGTCGTCGACGGCGATCCCCTGTGGCTGCTGGAGCGCCATCGTGTGGCTCCAGAGCATCTTCTGGGTGTACTCGACGCCCTTGGGCCGCCCGGTGGTGCCGGAGGTGTAACACATCCCCGCCGGCTGGTCCTCGTCGTTGGCGGGCCAGTCGTAGTCGGTCGGCTGGTCCTCGACGAACGACTCGTAGGCCACCGCGTCGAGGTCGGTGTCGGGCACCGACTCGCCCATCACGACGTAGCGCTCCACCGACTCGAACGACGCGGGGTCGTCGGCGGCCGCGCCCTCGATCTTGGGGAGAAAGGAGCGGTCGACGAACAGCGTTCGATCCTCGGCGTTCGCGACGATGTACTGGATGTGTTCGTCCGGGAGCAGCGGGTTGATCGTGTGGAGCTGCGCGCCCATCCCGGGGACGCCGAAGTACGTCTCGAAGTGTCGGTGGTGGTTCCAGCAGACGGTCCCGATGCGGTCGCCCTCGCCGTATCCGGCGTCGTCGAGCGCGCCCGCCAGCTGTGCGGTCCGGTCGCCGTACTCGGCGTAGGTGTACCGCCGGACCCCGTCGCGGGTCCGCGAGACGACCTCCGTCTCGGGGTAGAGTCGCTCGGCTCGCCACAGGAACGGTCGCAGCGTCTGGTCTCTTCCGCCTGGCATACGCTAGCAGACTACCCGCAGGTACAAGAAACGACACGAACGATCGGGATCGAACCGCCGCCGCACCCGGTCGGGGTCGGCCGGTCGGTTCGCGGGCGGCTGGTCAGACCTCGATCTCCTGCATCAGGTCGACGAGTTCCTCGAGTTCGGGGAAGGTGTACACCTTCACGTCGACGTTGGAGTCGGGGGCCTGGACGTGCGAGTCGAACATCAGTGCCATGTCGGACTCGCGGTCGCCGACGAGGTCGTCGACCATGCCGGACCCGGGGCCGAAGATAAAGGAGGGGGGCCCGATGTCGATGGTCGTCTCGAGGACGTTCGCCCAGCCGTCGATGAACCCGCTGGTCATGATGTTGCCGATCTCCTGGATCGCCGACCGCTCCATGTCGGTGAAGCCCTCGGCGGTCGGGTCGGTCTCCCCCATGTCCCCGATCATCCCGTGGGCGAGTTCCTTCGCGCTCCGGGCCTCGAGCAGGAAGAGGATGTGGCCGTGAGGCGGCTCGACCAGTTCGATGCTGATGCCGATCTGCTCGGCGTGGCCGACGTGCGTCTTGATGTCCGGGATGTCGATGAAGTTGATCTTGGTGATCTCCATCCGCGTCTCCATCCCCGTCATCTGGCTGAGGTGACCCGCGACCGTGTTGCCCCCCTCCTTGGCCATCTTGTTGAACAACCCGAGTTTCCGGATATCTATCTTCAGACTCATCGGTGACCCTGCGAGGTGGCGAGGCGTTTCGACCCGACCCACATAAGCGGTCCCCCCGATTTTCGCGAGCGAGACTCGGGGGCCGTGAGCGGCCTCTCCGGCCGGCGCGTCGTGCGGATCAGTGCTCGCGCTGGCTGACCGCCACGCCCTCGCCCATCGGCAACAGCGCCGTCTCGAAGGCCTCGTCGGCCTCGACGGCGTCGAGGTACTCGGCGATGCCGCGGGTCATCCCGTTCATCTCGACGGCCGCGTCGCCCTCGTAGTAGTCGCGGAGCGCCTCGGCGTCGATCGTCCCGCCGGCGACCGCGTTGTCCGCGGCGACGATCCCGCCCGGCGCCACCTTGTCCCGGACCGCCTCGAAGGCCTCCGCGTAGCGCTCTTTCTGACAGTCCACGAGCACCACGTCGAACGGCCCCTCGTACGCCTCGACCGTCTCGATGGCGTCGCCGTGTTCGAAGGCGGCCCGGTCTGCGAGTCCGCCCCGTTCGAGGTACTCGCGGGCCTGGTCGAGTTCGTCCTCGTCGATCTCGGTGAGGACGACCTGCCCGTCCTCGGGGAGTTCGCGCGCGAACCAGTACGCCGAGTAGCCGAAGCCCGACCCGAACTCGAACACGCGCTCGGCGTCGGCGAACCGGGCCAGCATCGCGAGCCAGCCGCCCACGGCCGGCCCGACGTACGGGAACCCCTCGCGGCGCGCCTGCGCCCCCATCTCGTCGATGATCTCGTCGCTCTCGGGTCCGAGCGCCGTCGCGTACGATTCCAGCAGTTCCGGGAGTTCGTCTGCCGACATGTGGTCCGTTGTTCTCCGTCCCGGGACAAAAGCACCCGTGCCCCGGTAGCCCGTTCCGGATCGGTGCGTCGCGGGCCGACCGAGAGCGGGGCCGTCGAGACATTCAAGCAGGTACGACCGTAACCTCGGACATGTCAGAGACGCCGCCGGGGCCGAAGGGCGAGCCGCTGTTCGGGAGCAGCCGGCGCTACGCCCGCGACCCGTTCTCGTTCATCTCGGCGCTCGAAGCGGCCTACGACGACGTGGTCAACTTCGACATGGGGCCGATGGACACCTACATGGTCACCGACCCCGCCGACGTCGAGCGCGTCCTCGTCTCCGAGGCCGACGCGTTCCGCAAGCCCGACTTCCTGAAAGTGTTAATTCTGGTACTGTACGTGCGCGGCTGATCGTTCTGTGCTCTACACCTTGTACTTGGCCAGCACGGCCGTCTTGTCGCTGCTGGGGTCCATCCAGATGATCCGGATGGTATCGCCCGAGTCCACGTTGTTGATCTGTCGCGTCGTGCCTGCGCTCACGGTGGAGTAGCCGGTGAAGTTGCCGTTGGCGCTCCCGCCGTTGACGGTCAGCTTGATGTTCGTTTCGTTGAGTTCGTCACCGCCCGCGTGTGCGACCTGGACGCCCGAGGTCGTGTTCGTGAACTCGAAGCTCGCCGACGGCGTCTGACCCGTGTTCGAGCCGAGCCCGAGCACGACTCCAGCGACCACTGCGGCCAGTACGACTGTGATCGCGATCAGGATGACGACACCCACGACGGGCGAGACCCCGCGATCGTCCGTGAATAGCGTTTTCAGTTCCATTGTTGGATTCTCGGTTTGTCTGCACCGGTGTACGTCCAGTTCACTCGACAGGTCATCGCGTCCCGACCCGGAGTTACCCTGTTACCCTTTCGCGCCGGTGCTATACCGAAAACCTACCCATAGACGATTTGTTATTTACCAAATTACACGTGTTCAGAGATCACATTCTACCACTTAGTGATCAGATTCCTCTGTCGGCCCGGTGCGCCGCCGGGAGTATAGACGCCATTCCGTGGCCCCTGGAAACAGCAAGACGGGAGGGGGACCGCGCGGTAACGGCCCGTTACTGTCTGGCCTGTATCGCGCTATCGAGACCATAACAATAGGACCGAGTCGGGAAGTCCCTGGTGAACGTCCGAATGTCACCGATGAGTAGTCTACATCTACGTGGGAGTGCTCGCTCGTCGCCGGTTTCGTCGGCGAACCGGGTGGCCGTATCGGAGCGAAAGCGATGACGGAGAAGCTCTCGACGGGGATCGAGGTCCTGGACAGGAAACTCGACGGCGGGGTTCCGGCGGGGACCGTCACCGTTCTCTCCGCTCCGCCGGTGAGCCAGTCGGAGTTGTTCCTCTACGAGCTCGCGTCCGTGCGCGAGACGTTGTACCTGACCACCGAACGACCGGCGTCGGCGGTCGAGGCGGTCCTGGAATCGACCGGTGCGCCGATAGATCGCGTTCGAGTGGTCCACGTCGCGGGCGACGATCCGCTCGAACAGGCGAGCGAGGCGGTCGCGGACCTCCCCGAGCGGACGAACGTGATCGTCGACCCGACGCGTCGCCTCGAACGCGGGAGCGAAGGGGAGTACCGGGCGTTCCTCAGTGCGCTCGCAGAGAGCGTCGCTGCGGCAAACGCCACTGCGGTGCTCCACTGTTTGGACGGGCGTGGGGTCTCCCCACGGCGCGACGTCACGGAGTACCTGGCCGACCTGGTATTCGAGCTCGCGACCGAGCAAGCGGGGGAGTCGATCGAAAACCAACTCGCCGTCCCGAAGTTCCGCGGCGGAACGGCCCTCGAGGAGGTCATCAAGCTCAACCTGGCGTCGGGGGTCACGATCGACGTCAGTCGGAAGATCGCCTGATGCGGGTCACCGCAAGCGGTTCCCAGGTCGACCGCGCGCCTGCGCGCGGTCGATATCGAACCGTCTCCCGATAATCCGTGTGGGGATCGGATCGCACCCGCACCCGGTTTCGTCTCTCGTCCGAGACCAGACGATTCATCGATACGTTTCGCGACTAGACAGTCTATTCTACCTGAACGTTCGGCTCACAGGCCGCATAACAAAGGCGGGTACGGCGGTATCGCGTTCCGATGGTTCGAGAACTGAAGCCGTCTCGCCCGGGTCGGGCGCGGGTGGAAACCGACGAGGTAGCAGACGGAGACGCACCGAGTTGTCGGACGTTACTGGCGGATAAGTTGCGATTATCCGGCGGCGTGGTCACTCGTAGATACGGACGCGAGTCGACCGAGCCTCGGATCGATCTTCGATTCGGGCCGCGATCGACGGGCCAGCGCGGGCAGCCCGGACGGAATACGAGCGCGCAGCCGGAACGGACACGCCGAGCAGGAGGGGTGGCCGGTGAGTAGCGACCGAGCGAGTTCGAGCAACACCTCCGGCGCTCTCGACGAATCGGGGGCGGAGGGGCGTTCGGCCGCGGTCGGTGAGTACACGTGGGAAGACTTCATGCGGGAGTTCGGGTACGAGAACGAGCTCTCGGACGCGGTCCGGGACGTCGAGACGGGAGACGCCGGATCGAGCGGCGTTCGCGGCCTGTTCGACCGGGGGAGCGGGACGGAGCCCCGTACTCGCCGGGAATACGACTGGGGAGCGACGGACTTCGACCCGGTGAGTTATCTGGGGTTCTCGGCCGACCGGACGAGGTCCGTCCTCGAGGAGCGCGCGGGTGTCGCGAAAGGGGTCCGCGACCTGTTCGAGCGGCAGGTCACCGCGACGCCGGTGACGAAGGGCGACTACACGTGGGAACACTTCAAGTGGGAGTACTACTACGACGAGGACGGCTCGCCGCCGCGCGATAGCGACGGCGAACCGATCCCCTTCGAGCCCGAGGAGTACCTCGGCTTCGAGCCCGAGGAGACCGAGGACAGGTTCGCTACCGCGTCCGAGCATGCGAGTCGAGTGCGGGCAATCGTCGATCAGCGCACGGTGAACGTCAATCCGGAGCTCGACGAAGACGAGTTCTTCTCGACCGTCGAGGGGTACACTACGATCACGAACCGATACGACCTGGAGAAGACCGTTCCCGCCGAGAAGAAACTCTTCTTCACCGAAGTCGAGCGGTACTGGGTCAACAAGCCGTTCGCGTTCATCGTCGTCTTCCACTCGCACAAGGAAAACGAGAAACGGTACTACATCGTCGACCCCTATCTCGACGAGATCGAGTCCGACCTCGCGGAGTTCCTCGCCGGGAAGCTCCGGACGACGATCAAGTACTCCGGCGACGAGATGGGAATCGAGGGGACCGACGACGACCGCCGGGAGATCGTCGAACGGGAGACAAACCGGCTGTTGGAGAAGTACGACCTCCACGACCGGTCCGCGTCCGAGCACGGCGTCGTCACCCAGCTGAAGTACGTTCTCGGCAGGAACGAGACGCAGACGGTCGGGTCGTCGGGGCAACTCGACGGGATCGCCGCCCGCCCGGAACCCGCCGTCCTGGAAGACGATCCGGGGACGCTCACGGAGTATCAGGTCGAGAAGCTGCTCTACCGGCTGAAACGCGATTTCCTCGGCTACGAGCGCATCGACCCGGTCAAACACGACATCAACGTCGAGGACATCTCCTGCGACGGGTACAACTCCCGCGTGTTCGTCTACCACACCGAGTACGAGAACATCATCACCAACGTCGAACACGGCCAGCAGAGCCTCGACGACTTCGTGGTGAAGCTCGCCCAGCGCTCGGGGAAGGGGATCAGTAAGCGCCAGCCGCAGGTCGACGCCACGCTCCCCGACGGCTCGCGCGCCCAGCTGACCCTCGGCGAGGAAGTGTCCGACCACGGGACCAACTACACCATCCGCCAGTTCAAGGACGTCCCCTTCACCCCCGTCGACCTCATCAACTGGAACACCTTCTCGCTCGACGAGATGGCCTTCCTCTGGCTCTGCATCGAGAACAACAAGAGCCTCATTTTCGCGGGCGGCACCGCCTCGGGGAAGACCACCTCGCTGAACGCCGTCTCGCTGTTCATCCCGAGCAACGCCAAGATCGTCTCTATCGAGGACACGCGCGAGGTCGAACTACCCCAGCGCAACTGGGTCGCCAGCGTCACCCGACCCTCCTTCGGCGAGGACGACACCGGCGACGTCGACGAGTTCGACCTGCTCGAGGCCGCACTGCGCCAGCGGCCCGACTACATCGTCATGGGCGAGGTGCGCGGCGAGGAGGGGCGTGTCCTCTTCCAGGTCATGTCGACCGGGCACACCACCTACACTACGTTCCACGCCGACTCCGTCGGCGAGGTGCTCAAGCGCTTCACCACCGACCCGATCAACGTCTCGAAGACCCTCTTCACGGCGCTGGATCTGGTCTCGATCCAGACCCAGACGAACGTGCAGGGCCAGAAGGTCCGCCGGAACAAGACGTTGACGGAGATCAACGAGTACGACGCCGAGAACGACGAGATCAGCGTTCAAGACGTCTTCCGCTGGCAACCGGAGGACGACGAGTTCCTCGAGATGAGTCGGTCGAAGAAGTTACAGGAGGTCAAGTTCGACCGCGGGTGGACGCAGGAGAAACTCGAGACGGAGCTGTTCAAACGCCGCCTGGTGCTCTCGTATCTCATCAGCCACGGCCTCAACGACTACGCGCAGGTCGCGGCCACGGTCCAGGCGTTCATGAACGATCCCGACGCGGTCCTCGCGCTCATCGCGGACGACCAGCTCGAGGTCGCACTCGACGACCTCCGCGGGATGGAGAGCGTGATCATCGATACGGATCCGGAGAAGGAGGCCATGGTTCCCAGGCCGGACCCCGGGTCGGCCGCTCTCGAGACCTGCGACGCGGTGCTCGCCGAGGCCGACGAACGGCTGTTGGACGAGTACCGCGGCCAGGAGACGGGGACGCTGGTGAGCGCGCTTCCGGCGGCGGCCGATACGGACGGCGTCGGACTGGACGCCGACGACGGCGACCGACTGCTCGCGTCGGTCGCGGTCGACGAGACCGGCCAGCTTCAGGTGTTCGACGAAGCGGGCAACGGATCGCCGGTGGCCCCGGCCCTTCCGGACGGGTCCGGAGAGCCATCGGTGGAGACGGGCGGCTCGAACGGCCCCGCAGCTGAACCCGACGGCGGGGACGAGAACGCGACGGCGACCGACGGCGATCGCGAACGGAGGTAATTCGACATGGAATACACGTACGCAACGCTCCTGCTGGACGAGACGGGCGAAGAGATCAACGAGGAGAACCTCACGAGGGTCCTGGCGGCGGCAAACGTCGATCCCAGCGAATCGCGGGTGAAGGCGATCGTCGCGGCCCTCGAAGGCGTCGCTCTCGAGGCGGCGGCTACGTCGGACGCGACGGGCGTGGCGCCCGGAGAGCGGCCGGTCGAGCAGCCCGACGGGGACGAGTTCGAACCCGGCGACGACGCGTCGGAGAACGGGGGCGCCACAGCTGAAGACGCGGAGGGCTCCGTCGACGATATGACGGACCTGTTCGGCGAGACGGGCGAAGAGGGAGCGGAAACCGAACCGGACGGGTCGAGCGATGCGGTGGACTCGGCCGAGGACTCGGTAGATTACATGGACCGGGGGTGACCGATGAGCACTGACAGCGCCAGGGGGACCGGAGGTGGCCGGAACTTCGGACTCCGGGTCGACGGGATAACCGACACGTTCTACCCCGTCTACGAGTTCCTCTTCGACGGCGACAGCAAGTTCGAGACCGACCTCGAGCGAAAGCTCGCCGAGGCCCAGATGGGTCGGAACGTCGAGATGTATCTCACGTGGGCGCTCGGCGTTGGCCTGCTGAGCGGGTTCGTCCTCTTCGCCGTCGGACTCTTCCTCAGTTATCTCCTGTTCGGGACGGGGATCGTTCACGTCGACTCGCTCATCGGACTCCGGCTCCCGGACGGGCCACTGCAGCAACTCGCTCGACTGGCGCGCGGCGCGTTTCTCGTCGTCGGCGGCGGTCTCCTGGTCGGTTCGATCGGGTTCGGATCGGCCTTCGGTTTCTTCGTCGCGCTCCCGTATTCGCGTTCGGCCCAGCGGCGACGCGAGATGAACCTGCTGCTCCCCGACGCGATCTCGTTCATGTACGCGCTCTCCGTGGGCGGAATGAACCAGCTCGAGATCCTGGAGTCGATGGCCAAGGCGGACGACACGTACGGCGAAGTCTCTCACGAGTTCCAGTCGATCATCAAGGAGGCCGAGTACTTCGACACCGACTACCGGACGGCGATACAGAAGCGCGCCGACGAGACGCCCAGCAACGAGTTCGGGCAGTTTCTCACGGACATGTTGTCGATCATCGATTCCGGTGGTAACCTGACCGACTTCCTCGCGGACAAGAAGGAGCTGCACTTCCAGACGGCCAAAGAAGAACAGGAACGGATCCTCGATACGCTCGAGCTGTTCACCGAGATCTACATCACGCTCTCGCTGTTCCCGCTGTTGCTGATCGTCATTCTCGTGATCATGTCCCTGATGGGACAGGCCAACGACCTGTTGCTATACGGGACCGTCTACGGGATGATCCCGCTCACGGGAGCGGCGTTCATCGTCCTGGTCTCGACGGTCCGTCAGGACGAGTTCGGTGACGGGTATCTCAAACCGGACGACAGTGCCGGTCAGTTCGACGGCGACGCGACGGCGGGCCCGCTCAACCTCGGTCTCATCACCGAGTACGTCGGTACCCACTACGTCTTCGACCGCATCAAGAACAGGGAGGCGACGAACGAGACCCTCGAACTGATCCGACAGCCCCACCGGTTTTTCAAGTCGAACCCGCTGTACTCGCTCGCCGTCACCGTTCCGGCGGCCGTCGCCGTCGTCGCGGTGGCCGTGAGTTTCGAGGTCGTTCCCGTCACCTGGCAGGGGGCTCTCGACGCACCGCTGCGATCGACCGTCGTCTACGCGTACGTCCCGCTCTTTCTCACCTGCGTCCCGTTAGCCGTCTTCTGGGAGTGGAACGTGCGTTCGCGTCGCGAGATCCTCGACAACCTCTCGGCGACGCTCAGGAAGCTCTCGAACGCGAACGCGACGGGGCTCACGCTGCTCGAATCGGTCCGGCTCGTCGGCGAGACGTCGCCCGGCCGATTGGGCGACGAGTTCGGCACCATGTACGTCAAAAGCAGGTACGGGATGCTTCGCCGTCGCCTTCGTCCCGCAGATGACGGCCCCGTACCGGGACCAGGAACAGCCCGTGGTCAGCGAACGCGTGGCGAGTTCGCTGACGGCGGACCTCCTCGCCGAACGCGGGCGGCCGGCGGTTCTCAACACGACGTGTACGATCGCGTTGCTCACCGAGGACGACGGTCCACCGGCGTACTGCCCGGACACGACCGTCCCGGTTCGAGAACACGTCGGGGTCGAATCGTACTACGCGATCAACGTGACGCTCGAGCGGAACGTGACGGGCGACTCCGCCCGGGAGATCCTCTGTGACACCGGCGGTTCAGTCGGCGCCTGCGGGACCGACCGCCTCGCGGTGGGTCCGCCGGTTCCGACCGAGAGCCGGTCGGTCGCGACGAGCGGTCGGACGGTCAGCGTGGACGGGACCGTCGCGTACCTCGAGGTGAGGGTGTGGTAACATGAACGACCGCGCACAGGCGTTCACGATCGAAGCGTTCGTCGCATCGCTGCTCCTCCTCGGTAGCATTATCTTCGCCCTCCAGGTGACGGGCGCGACGGCGAACACCGCGAGCACGTCCAGCGGACACGTCGAGCGACGGCTGGACGGGGCGACGGCAGGTGTCCTCGACGCGGCGCGCTCGAACGGGTCGATCCGCCCGACGATACTGTACTGGAACAGCTCCGGCGGGGCGTTTCACGACGCGTCCGACTCGCACTACGTCGCCAGCCGTCCGCCGACGCGATTCGGGGCGCTGCTGGAACGAACCCTCGGTCGCCCGCACCTCGCGTACAATCTCGACGTCCGGTACGTCGGGTCGGCTGGACAGGTCCGGACGCAGCACGTCGTCCGATACGGAACGCCGAGCGACCAGGCGGTCACGGCGGACCAGACGGTCACGCTCTACGACGACGACCGCGTCCGCACCGCGACCGGGCGACCCGGGCCGGAGACGCTGGCCGAAGCCGATTTCTACGCGCCGGACGCCGCGCCGGACAGTCCCGTCTACAACGTCGTCCGCGTGGAGGTGACGGTATGGTACGTGTAGACCGCCGCCGCGACGGCGGGCAACTCCTGCTCGTCGGCGCGATCGGCCTGAGCGTCCTGTTCGTGGTGCTCGCGGTTATCCTCAACGCGGCCGTCACGACTGGAACGCTCGCCGCCCGGGACGGCACGCTCGGGGAGGAACGGACGGTCCGGCAGTTGCAGTACGAGGCGAACGGGAGCCTGGGCGGACTAGTCGGACGTGTCAATCGGTACAACGACACGACGCGGGCCGCGCTCGACGAGAACCTGAGCGCGGGCGTCGATGACTGGAACCGATTGACCGGAAGTCACCTGTCCGGACGCTCGGCGACGGCCTGGCTCTCGATCCGCGGTCGGTCCTATCGCACGGACGTCGTCCACAACGAGAGCAGTCGTCCGTTCACCGACCGAAGTGCCGATCGGAACTGGACGCTCGTCCGATCGAAGGTGAACACGACCGAGTTCCGCATGAACGTGAGCAGAGCGTCGCTGTATCGAGTCGAGAACGGGACGTGTCAGCCGTCGACCGGGTGCTTCTACGTGGAAGTGACCGACGGGTCGGACGCGTGGCGACTGTTCGTCTACGCCCCCGACAACGCCAGTATCGCCGTCCGCACCGTGGACGGGAGCGGGACGAACGCCACCTGCCCTCCGGTCGACGCCACTCACGCGTGGGTCAACATTTCTGCGGGGCGATTCGCCGGACGGACCTGTTCGGCCATCTCGTTCGGGGAGGGCGTGTCGAAACCGTACGACGTCAGATACCGCTACGGCGACGCCGTGACCGGAACGTATCGACTGACGGTCGACTCGGCGGTCGATAGAGACCCGCACTACCGCGCCACTCGGTCGCCGTATCTCGATCCGACGATAACCAGGGTGACCGCCGAGTTCAATTACCGGTCCACTACCCTGAACTACACGAGCGGTGTACGAGTTCAGTCGGGTGATCGCGATGGATGACCGCGGGACGTCCGTCGTGGTCAACTACGTCACGGCCATCGGCGTCATCGCGATACTCGTGGTCTCGCTCTTCGTCGGCCTGGGCGGGTTCGTCGAGAATCAACAGGAGCGGGCGGTCCGCTCCGAACTGGACGTGGTCGGGAACCGCGTCGCGGTCGACCTCGGTGTCGCCGACCGACTCGCCAGGAGCGCGACGGGGTCGGACGGCGTGACCGTCCGCACGGAGCTCCCCGAACGAGCGGCCGGCACCCGATACAGAATCGAACTCAGTCGGGAGGGGAGCGGGCTCTACGCGGTGACGCTCCGGGCGTCCGATCCCGAGGTTACGGTCGAAGTGGGGGTCCGCCTCCGGACGGCGGTCACGGAGACGACCGTGAGCGGGGGCGACCTCCGACTCCGATACGAGTCCGGTTCGGTGGTGGTGACGAATGCGTGACCGCGGCGAGAGCGAGGTCGTCGGTTTCGTCCTCATCTTCGCGATGATACTGACCACGATCACCCTCCTCTCGGCGACCGGTTACGCCGGCCTCGATAACGCTCGCGACTTCGCCCGGACGAACAACGCCGAGCGAGCGATGACGACGCTCGCGGAGAACGCGGACGACGTCGCTCGACGCGGGATCCGCAGTCGAACTACCGAACTCAAACTCGCAGGCGGGACGCTCGCAGTCGGCGACCCGGTCGAAATGACCGTCTCCGGCGAGCGCGTCGCGAACCGGAGCGAGAATTTCACGGCCACGTACGCGCTCCGCCCCCTCGTCTACGAACTCCGGTCGGGGACGCGACTCGTCTACGTCGACGGAGCCGTCATTCGTCAGGAAGAGCGGGGCGCCGTGATGGCGCGCGAGCCGGATCTCCTCCTCTCCGGCGATTCGGCAGTGATCCCCGTGGTCCGTCTCTCCTCGTCGCGCCCGGCCGGGATCGGCGGTTCGTCGACCGTGCTCGCCCGGTTCGCGCACAACGGAACCGCAACGGCACGAGCGGAACGGGGGCCACACGCCCTCACGGTGAACGTGACGTCGCCGCGTTCGGGTGCCTGGCAGCGGTACCTGTCCGCGTTCTCGGCGACGACGTGTTCCCGGTCGGACACGACCGTGTCGTGCACGCTCGTCACGGACCGCGTGTTCGTGTCCGTCCGCGACGTCGAGTTCTCCACGGAGCACCGGCGGTGAACCTATCGCTATGGCCCCGATTCGGAACTCGGTACCCCGGCCAGGAGGACGACGACAAGGCTACCGACGAGCGTCAGGTGTCCCGCGGTATTCGACGCCGAGAGCGTGGCGGAAACGAACCCGTCGACGAGTGCGATCGTCATCCAGAGGTAGAACATGCGGGCTACCCGTGGCATACCGGAACCTGAAGCCCCCCGGACAAACGCTTGCTTTCGAGGTCCTCGCCCTCTGATTACGAGACGATACCCGTCCGTTTCTCGTTCGATCCGGGAGCGCCGGGGTAACCGGAACGGTTCCGGGAGGGAGTTACCGAAGACCGCGGTACCGCTCGAAACGGAACCCGCACCGAACGGGAACAGAACCATCGGAAGACCGGTAAGAGCCGGATTCGGATGCGGATCGTCGCGAGAATCCGTATCAGTCCGGCCGATTCAGCGCCGCCCGTCCTTCCTCGACCCACCACTCGAGATCCTTGTAGAGGGTGCCACAGAAACATTCACACACCTCAGCTGATTCTCGGATCACAGG
>JBDGSU010000204.1:0-14948 GCA_042217395.1 Halosimplex sp. | reverse complement strand
CGGCGTCGAACAGGCGCCCGCCCTCGATGTAGTAGTCGGCGGGGTCCATGTCCGCCCCGCTGCGGGCGAGCCGCAGCGCGTTGCGGAGGTTCCGGAAGTCGATCTCCGCCTCGAGGAACTCGACGTACAGCGCCGTCGCGCGGTCGGGCTCGTCGGGGAGCCCGCCCACGAGGCGCTCGTAGAACGTCCGGTCGACGGCGTTCTCCAGCGGGACGAGCAGCCCGGTCTCCTCGAAGTCCTCGAAGGCGGCCTCGAGCGCGTCGCCGAAGATCGTCCGCTCGAGCGCGGTGACGACCTCCTCGATCGAGCCCGCGTCCACGAGCCGGGAGAGCATGTCTTCGGAGAACTCCCCGGCGTCGATGAGGTCGGCCTCGACCTCCTCGCGGGGCGCGTCCGAGTACAGCCCCCGGAGGACGGTCTTGACGTTCCACGCGTCGAACTTCCGCAGGTAGCGGGCGACGTAGTCGTACAGCTCGCCCGTCGACCAGCGCAGCAGGTCGTCGAAGTGGTGGGCCAGGTTCTCGTTGAGCGCGTACTCGACCAGGTCCGAGCCCGAGTAGCGCGACCCGAGCCGGTTTACCTCCTCCTCGTACTCCGACTCCTCCATGAACCGGGCGATCTCGCCCGTGCCCATGCGGACCAGCTTCCGGTAGTCGTCGTCGTCGAACAGCGTCGCTCGTCGCGAGCGCACGCGGGCCGTGACGTACTCGTAGTTGCTGTCCTCGAAGTCGTCGGTCGTGCTCATTTGTCTCCGAACAGGCGGTCGCTGATCTCCCGGAGTTCGTCCTCCCAGACGTCCGCCAACACCGAGTCGAAGGTGTTGTTGACGCGGACCCGCGAGGACTCGCTCTCGACGACGACGCCCCCGAGGCAGTCGTACTCCCCGCCGTAGGCGAGGTCGTACTCCTCGAGGAGGTCCTCGATCATGGCCTGGTCTGCCGCTCGCCCGTAGACGACGGCGTCGGACGTGTCGTCGAGTTCGGCGACGGCCGCGTCGAGCAGCGACCGGGTCAGCTCCTCGCGCGTGTCACCGCCCAGCTCGGCCAGTTCGTCCTCGACGGACTCGCGGACTTCCGCGAGCACGTCGCGGCGGGCCTCGAGGCGCTCCTGCTTGGCCTCCAGCTTCGCGCTGGAGAGCTTCTGCTCGCGCTCCTGCTCGATGGTGGCCTCGACCTCCCGTTGGCGCTCTTCGCGGATCGACTCGGCGTCGGCCTCGGCCTCCGCGACGAGTTCGTCTGCCTGTGCCTCGGCGTCGGCGCGAATCTCCTCCGCACGCGCGCGGGCCTCGTCTCGAATATCCTCTACGACTGTATCGAGGCTCATGTGTGAATAATAAAGTGCGGATGCGTTCAGGCCACGAAGATCGTGACGAACGCGATAATGATCAGCGTCTCCGGCAGCGCCGTGAAGATCAGCGCCTGGACGAACATGTCGTCGTCCTCGGCGACGGCACCGACGGCCGCGGCGCCGATCGAACGCTGAGCGATACCTGTCCCGAGGGCACCGAGCCCGACGGCGAGTGCGGCAGCACCGGACGCGGTGATAGCGGGGCTACTGGCACCTGTTTCCTGCAGTACGACGTTGGCGAGTGCGGCGATGGGTTCGATCATTGGTATGTAGTGTATGTCGCGACGGTTCCGTTCCGTACACGGTCGAATTGCTCTATCGTGTGCATAAAGCTTCCCAAATCGACCGAATGGCAACGAGTGACAGGCGTTTCCGCAGAACGCCGGGCGACGGCGCGGGCAGATGGATCGGACGGCAGATCCGTCGCTCGTCGCGCGAGCGGTCGAACGTAGCGGGACAGAGGGAGCGCGGCGGTACCGACCGCTCAGGAGTCGTCGGTCGTGTAGGTCCGCTCGCTACCGAACGGGGTGTAGGTCGCCCCGTTGCCCTCGTAGAACTTCTCGAAGAACTCGAAGTACTCGAGGCGGATGGCCTGGATGCCGACGGACATGATCCCCAGCGCGAGGACGATGAACGTCCCCAGCGCGAGGACGAGCAGGCCGATCACCACGAACGCCGGGCCCATGTGGACGAGGCCGGGGAACAGGACCTCGGCGACCTCGTGGCCCTCGTGTACCTGGCCGGCCTCGGGGACCCCGCCCATGCCGAAGTGCCAGGCCTCGCCGTGCTCGCCGTGGACCGCGTAGCCGCCCCAGAACAGGAGGTTGATGGCGAACGCCAGGCCGACCTCCGCGAGCAGCTCCGCGCCGATCCGCAGATAGGAGAGCGGGTGAGCCAGCACGACGTGGAACTCGACGAGCTCGTGGGACGGTCCGATCGCCAGCAAGACGACCGCGACGCCCATCATCGCGAGCCCGAGGATCCCCGCCCAGGCCGGCAACCCGCCGAAGCCCAGTTCGATGGCCGCGAGGTGCTCGTCGGTGCTGTGGTTCAGCACCTGGAAGAGGAAGTCCGGCTTTGGCCCCTCGAGGAAGCGGCTGAAGATGAACAGCCAGATGCCGTTCAGCGCCAGCAGCCACGACCCCGTGTGGATCACGGCCTCTTTCGCGCCGTGGAGGTTCCACCCCTCGATGAACTCGAGGATATAGGCGACGTTCAGGTGGAGCACGCCGACCAGCGTGATGATGATGAACCACGCCAGCGCCCACACCGAGTGGTTCGGGGCCAGGCCCTTGTGCAGGGGGACGCCCGTGTCGAGCAGCCCCTCCCAGAAGTACGTCGTGACGAGGTGCAGCCCGAATATCTCGCCGAAGAAGAATCCGAACAGCGACGTGAAGAAGCCGGCCGCGAAGCCGACGAGGCCGATCTGCTTGAACGCCTGCGAGTCGAACTGCGTGTAGACGAACAGCCCGACCGCCATGTAGACCGCACCGTAGCCCACGTCGGCGATCATGAAGCCGAAGAACGCCGGGAACGTCAACAGGAGGATGATCGTCGGGTCGAACTCCGAGTAGTTGGGTCGCCCGACCGCCTTGGTCAGCAGTTCGAACGGCTGGGCGATGCCGGGGTTGTCCTGGATGACCGGCGGGTCGTCGTCGTTCATCGTCACCGTCCCGCCGTCGGAGCGCACCTCCGACGAGGCGTCGTTCGCGACGCCGCCGTCGGCGCGGGCCTCCTGGGGTTCGGCCTCGGTGACCTCCGCCTCCTCGTCGTCGTCCGTCTCGGCGGCGCCCGCGCTGCCGGCGGCGCCGTACTCGGTCGCCTCGTCGGAGAGGCCCTCGGTGATCTCGGGGTGGCCGTGGCGGTTGTACGACGCCACCTCGAGCACCTCGACGTCGACGTGGTCGCCGACGGCGTCGTCGAGGGCGATCTCGAACTCCTCGACGCGCTCGGTCGGGATCCATCCCTCGGCGACGAAGGCGTTCTCGGTCGTCGCGAACAGCAGCGGTGCCTCGGCCTTCTGGGCGCGGATCGAGAGCTTCTCCTCGGCGGCCAGCAGGAAGCCGGCCGTGTCGTAGCGCAGCTCCTCGATCTGGTCCTCGACGGTCCGGAGCTTCGACTCGAGCTGCTGTTTGCGGTGGCGCAGCTCGTCGAGGACGTCCTCGGGGTCGCCCTCCTCGTGCGGGACGTCGATGGCGGTGAAGTTCGCCTCGACGAGCGCGCCCTGAAGGGCGTCCTCGTCGGTGTGAGCGAACGCGGCGACGACGCCGCCCGCGGCGAACGTCTCGGTCGCGACGTCGAGGTCGGAAAGCGCCCGCTCGACGCTGTCGGCGTCGCCCTCGCCGACGGAGACGGCCAGCGAATCGTACCCCCACAGGAGGTCGAGATCGATGCCCAGCGTCGCGAAGGGGTCCATGGCGTCGATCTCCTCGTCGACCTCCCGGAGATCGCTCTCGAGCTCCGAGCGGCGGTCGTCGAGGTCGTTGGCCTCCGTGCGGATCTCCTCGAGTTCGGTCTCGAGGGTCTCGTCGGTGACGATCCGGCTGGGACCGGCGTCCTCGGGCTCGACGCCGAGGATGCTCTTGAGCGAGCGGACGGTGACGAGCTTCTCCGAAGCGTCCTCGCCCCCCGCCATCGGGTCGCCGTTGTCGAACCCCGGCCAGTGGCCGTCGTAGTCGCTGAAGTGGACCAGATGCAGGTCGTGGACGGTCTCGACGACGTCGTCCATGACGGCCTTCGAGCCCGTCACGGACACCTTGCTCATCTGCTTAGGTCTGAGCATGCACCGCCTCCTCGAACTGTGTCACCACGTACTCGACGACCTCCTCGCGGCGCTCTTGGGCGCGCGACTCGAGTGCCTCACGCTCCTCGGCTCCCTCTTCGAGGATGCGTTCGCGCTCGGCCTCGATCTCTTCGCGCGCGTCCCCGAGGCGTTCGTCGGCCTCGGCGTCGGCGGCTTCGCGGGCCTGCTCGCGGATCTCCTCGGCCTCCTCGCGAGCCGCCGCGACCGTCTCCTCGGCGTCGTCCTCGGCCTCGGCGACGATCTCGTCCGCCTCCTGTTCGGCGTCTTTGACTCGGTTGAGAACCTCTGTCCTTGGCATTCGCTAATCGTGGAGAGATCCGTTCAGGGCCTATTTGGTAGTTGCGAAGTGTACCCGTCCGAACCGGCCGAACGCGCGCTCGAGACGGACGCCCGCGAGACGGTCCGGGATCGACCGCGCGCAGCCGTGTGGTCGGTCGACGGGGAGACGCGTGCACGCATCCGTACGAGGGGCCGCGATCCGGTTCGCCACCGCGCGTTCGGCCGCCGAGGGCGGAAAACGGGGGAACTATGCCGATCAGGGTCCAACCGCCGCCAATGGCCGTCCAAGACAAGTCACGGGCCCGGCTCTTCTACAAGTACCTCTCGAAGGTGTACGACACCATCAACCCGTACATCTGGAACGAGGAGATGCGCGGCGAGGCGCTGGATCTGCTGGACATCGGACCGGACGACCGCGTCCTCGACGTGGGCTGTGGCACCGGGTTCGGGACCGAGGGACTCCTGCAGTACACCGACGACGTCCACGGCCTCGACCAGAGCGCCCACCAGATGGAGAAGGCGTGGGCGAAACTCGGGAAACACGACCCGGTACGGTTCTACCGCGGCGACGCCGAGCGCCTGCCCTACAGCGACGACGCCTTCGACGTGGTGTGGTCGTCGGGCTCGATCGAGTACTGGCCCGACCCGGTCCGCGCGCTCGCGGAGTGTCGCCGCGTCGCGAAGCCGGGCGGACAGGTGCTGATCGTCGGCCCGAACTCCCCCTCCAACGCCGTCCTCCGGAAGCTGGCCGACTCGTTCATGCTCTTCTACGACGAGCGCGAGGCCGACCGGATGTTCACGGCCGCCGGCTTCGAGGAGTTTCGCCACGTGACGATGGGGCCGGCCTACAGCCCGGACGTCGCCATCACGACCGTCGCCGACGTGCCGGAGTAGCGGGGGATCGACGAGTCACCCCGCGAAGAAGCGCTCGCGGACGGTGCGGTTGTCGGCGGTGGTGACCTGGATGCGGACCGTCTGGTGTGGCGTGAGCGTCCAGAGACGCCCGTCCTCGCCGGTCGACCCGACGACCACCCCGTTGACGGAGACGGTCGCCTCAAGCGGCCGGCCGGTCAGGTTGTCGGTGACGCCGACCTCCATCGGGCCGGTGGAGTGGGTGCGGTTGACCTGCAGGCGGACGTTCCGACTGACGTTGCGGGTCGTCCGGGTCGGCAGGTCCGGGAGCGACTTGACCTGGAACTCGCGGTAGGCGTCCTCCGAGCGCCCGTCGAGGTAGGTGTCGAGCGAGCCCTGGGGGTGGCCCAGTTCGACGTAGTAGACGGAGGTGTTCCCGACGATCTCGACGTTCGGTCCCGAGCGGATGTTGTCGTAGACCCACGGGTAGAGCTGGGTGGCGCGGCTGTTGGCGGTGCTGATGCCGCTCGGGTCGCTCCCGGAGACGAAGTTGTTCCGCCCGATCTGCTTGCGGTTCTGTCCGAGGTAGGCCTCGCGGTAGTACTGGGACCCCGTCGTCGAGGCGAGGACGATCCCCGTCTCGGAGGTGACGGCGTAGACGGGCACCGGCTGTCGGGCGCCCGACATCGCGCGGGCGATCTGGTGGCGCACCGGGCCGCGCAACGTGAGCAGGTCCGCCTCGAGGTTCGCGAGTTTCGTCCCCAGCTCCGACGGCAGCGCGAGCCCGGCGGCCTCGCGGATCCGCTCGGCCCGCAGATCGACGCCGCGAGCAGCCGCGTCGAGCGCGGCGAGACGGCGGACGAAAGCGACGGTCCCGATATCGCCGCCGTTGTAGGCGTCGATGGCCCGATTCCGGACGATCTCGAGTTCCTGCACGCGACCCTCGAGGCGGTCTACCTCCGCGCGGAGCACGTCGAGTCGCGCCGCCCGACCCGTGGTGTTGCCGAGGCGCCGTTCGAACGTAAGGGCCGCGTACTCGCTGTGCAGATCGGTAACGTCTCGCTGAATCGCGCCGCCGACGTCGAGGCCGGCGCGCTCGAAGTCCGTCCGTTCGACCGCCTCGGACCGCAGTCCGAGGTAGTTCGACGTGTTCGGTTCGACGGCGGCGCCGTCGACGTTCCCGAGGGCGTCGATCGCAGGCGCGGACTGTGGGTCGGCGTCGGCGAGCGCCCGCGACGCGGTCGAATCCACGGGTCCGGAGAGGGCAGCGCTCGCGGGCGCCGAGGCGGCGGCGACGTGTGTCACCGGGGCGAGGACCACGGCCGCGACGAGGAGGGCGAAGCAGACGGGGCGATTCCTGAGCATCCACTCTCCGTTCCGCCCCCGAGCACAAAAACCCATCTACTGTGAGCGTGGAGGAGAGCGGTAGAGAGCGCCGCAGACGTTTCAAAAGTCGCGGAGACGTTTTAATGAAAAGCGTTTTCCGCGCGGCCCGGGATAGGTCGGATAATGTCCCCGCGGTCAGTCGTCGCCCTCGTCGCCGTGCTGTTCCTGCTGTCGGCCGGGGTCGCGCCAGCGGCGGCCATCGGCGGATCGACCTCCGCGAGCGTCGGGCCCGACCGGACCGGCGCGGCCGACCTCCGAGCGCCGCGCAACGATTCGCTCGATCCCGGAGCGGTGTCGATGCGGGTCGAACTCGACCCGGACGGCGACGCGCGGTGGTACGTCAAGACCGCCGTCGCGGTCAGGACCGACGACGAGCGGGCGGCCTTCGAAGATCTGGTCCGGGAGTTCAACCGCAGCGAGTCGCCCCTGGGGCTCGATGCCTTCAGAGCGGCCGCCGAGAACGCCAGCGCGGCCACGGGACGGGAGATGACGGTCCGGAACATCGGGCGCCACCACGCGCTGCACAACGAGACGGGGACGCTGTGGATCTCGTTCACCTGGAAGAACTTCGCCCGCGTGAGCGGCGACCGCCTCGCCGTCGGCGACGGGTTCAACACGACGAGCGGCACCTGGCTCTCGTCGCTGTCGGCCGGCGAACGCCTCGTGGTCGTCCCGCCGGCGGGCTACGGCGTCACCAGCGTGCCGACGGGCTCGAGTTCCGCACCGTCGACCATCTCGAACGGCGTCGCCCGCTGGGAGGGGCCGCAGGACTTCGGCGGACGCGGGCCGTGGATCGTCTACTCCGGCGACGCGCCGACCCCGACACCGACCCTCACGCCGGGGACGGACGCCGGTCCGGGTCCGGGAACGGCGACGGCAACGCCCACCGCGGGCGGGCCGACGACCGGACCCGGCGGGCCGCCCGGTGGCGACGGCGGCGGACCGCTGTCGGGAGCGCTCCCGCTCGTCGTCGTGGTCGTCCTCGCGGGCGCGAGCGCCGCCGTCCTCGCGGCGTACATGCGCGGCGACGACGGCGGACTCGGCGCGCTCACCGGGACCGACGGCGGCGAGACGGGCACGGGCGCCGACGCCGCGACGGGCACCGGGGAATCGGCCGGTGCGACCGACGGCGGCGACGCCAGGGCCACCGTCGAGGACGGCGCGGCAGGGGGAACGACTGGGGCGGCCGCGGGTGCGGCCGCCGGCGCTGGCGCCGCGACGGCGGAGGCGGACGACGAGGGGGACGACGCCGACGAGGCGACCGGCTCGCCCGACGACGAGATCGACGAGGAGCTGTTGAGCGACGAGGAGCGCGTCGAGCGGCTGCTCGAGCGCAACGGCGGCCGGATGAAGCAGGCGGCCATCGTCCGGGAGACGGGGTGGTCGAACGCCAAGGTCTCGCAGTTGCTCTCCGGGATGGACGAGGACGACCGGATCGACAAGCTCCGGATCGGCCGCGAGAACCTCATCTCGTTCCCCGACGAGGACGTCACCGACATCGATTCGGAGTGAGACGGATCGCGCTCCCCGTGTCCCACGGCGACCGCCCCGGTCGGGCGGTCGATGCGGAGCCGATGGAAAGCCGCACGACCGACTCGTCCGGGGTCGCGCGGGCCGGGGTCCGCGACCCCGCGATCCGCCGAAGACCGACGAGCGCGGCGAAAACGGCGAACAACGGCCGTCCCCTCGGAAACGTTTAACCGCCGACCGGGCCAACCGATCGCTGCATGAAAGTCCTCGTCACAGTCACCGACGTCGCGGTCGTCGACGACGAGTTCGAGATCGACGGACTCGACGTCGACGAGCGCTATCTCACCTACGAACTCAACGAGTGGGACGACTACGCCGTCGAGGAAGCCGTCCAGATCGCCGAGGCGGGCGGTGACGTCGAGGTCGTGACGGCCACCGTCGGTCCCGAGCGGTCCGAGGAGGCGATCCGGAAGGCGCTCGCGAAGGGGGCCGACCGCGCCGTCCGGGTCTGGGACGACGCCCTCGCCGATCGGGACATGCTCGACGCCGAGACCAAGGCGGAGCTGCTCGCCGCGGTCGCCCGCGAGGAGGAGCCCGACCTGGTGCTCTCGGGCGTCCAGAGCGGCGACGACAGCTTCGCCGCCACGGGCGTCACGCTCGCGGAGAAGCTCGGCGAGGAGTGGGCCGCCGTCGTCAACCGGCTCGACCTCGGGGACGGGCCCGACGGGACGGCCTCGGTCCACCGCGAGCTCGAGGGCGGCGTCGACGAGTTGGTCGACGTGGAGCTGCCCGCCGTCCTGACCATCCAGACGGGGATCAACGATCCCCGGTACGCCAGCCTGCGGGGGATCCGGCAGGCCCAGAACAAGCCGCTGGACGTGAAGGACCTCGCCGACATCGGGCTCGACGAGAGCGCGCTGGAGACGCCGCTGCGCCGGACGGCCACCTACGAGCCCGAAGCGGAGGGCGAAGCGACCATCTTCGAGGGGAGCGCCGACGAGGCGGCCGGTGAGCTCGCCGGCCTGCTCCGCGAGAAGGGGGTGGGCCAATGATCCTCGCGGTCGCGGAACACCGCCGCGGCGAGTTGCGCGACGTGAGCTTCGAGCTCGCGAGCGCGGGCCGACAGCTGGCCGACGCGACGGGCTCGGAACTGCACGTCGCGGTCGTGAGCGGCGACGTCGAGCGCTTCGGCGACGACCTGGCCCGCGAGGGCGTCGACGCCGTCCACACCGTCGACTACGGGGAGGAGTTCAATCACGACGTCTACGTCCAGGCCGTCGAGCAACTGGTCGGCGAACTGGACCCGGAGTATCTCCTGATTCCCCACACCGTCGACGGGATGGACTACGCGCCCGCGGTCGCCGAGCGCATCGGCTTCCCGCTGGTCACCGACGTCATCGCGCTGGAGAGCGACGGAGCCCTGACCGCGACCCGGGAGATGTACGGCTCGAAGGTCGAGACGACGATCGCGGTCGACAGCGACCGCGTCGCGCTGACGCTCCGGCCCGCCGAGTGGCCCCCCGCGCCCGCGAACGGCGACGGCGTCGTCGAACCGTTCGACGTCGACGTCGACGAGTCGGCGGTGCGCTCGACCGTGACGGGCTTCGAGGAGGCCGCCGGCGGCGACGTCGACATCTCCGAGGCCGACGTGCTCGTGTCGGTCGGCCGCGGCATCGGGGAGGAGGAGAACCTCGACATCATCCGCGACCTCGCCGAGGCGCTGGGCGCCACGGTGTCGGCCTCCCGGCCCGTCGTCGACAACGGGTGGCTCCCGAAGAACCGACAGGTGGGCCAGAGCGGGAAAGTCGTCACCCCCGACGTCTACATCGCGATCGGCATCTCCGGCGCGGTCCAGCACGTCGCCGGGATGAAAGGCGCCGACACGATCATCGCGATCAACAAAGACCCCAACGCGCCGATCTTCGACATCGCCGACTACGGCATCGTCGGCGACCTGTTCGACGTGGTGCCGGCCCTGACCGAGGAGTTCGGCGGATAGGGGCGCTATCCGGTGACTCTGCGCCGGAGACGGTCGGCGAAACCGTCACTCCTCCGACGCCGTGCGTCGGACGTCGATCGTCGGCGTCAGCATCGGAGCGTTCCGGAACTCGTCCACGATGACGGGGATCGGATCGGTCGGCGCGTTGGACCCGCGGTGGGAGAACGTGAGCCCCTCCTGTCGCATCTCCTCTCGTGCGGTGGTGTCCTCCGAGAACGGCTCGACGCGGGCGTTCATCGCGTAGGTCGGCCCGTCGGGCTCGGTCGTGAACGCCTCGGAGACGGTCTCCGACCCGCCCGGGTCGACCTCGACGGTCCGCTCGAAGAGCGTCTCGTGCGATTCGCCGCCGATCGTCGTCACCCGCAGGTGGACGACTGCCGGTTCGGGCTCGGGCTGATGGGTGGCCCGCTCGAAGTCGTCCGGTCCGATGCGGTTGTGGACGGCGATTCCGTACGTCTTCGGTCCGTGCGGCGTCGCCGTCCCGGAACCGCCCGAGAGGCACCCGCCCGCGAGGGCGGCGCCGACGGTACCGAGGAGGGCGCGTCGCGTGCGATGTGAGGACACGGCGTCAGATACGTAGCGAGACCGGGAAGTAATTTTTGCCGCGACCGCCGACGACCGCCAGAGAGACGGTCCGGATTTCCCCAACACTGACCGTTTTGTACCGGCACTCGGAGAGAGTAGAACATGACTGTACCCGCCGACGTTCGGGACGTATCGATCACGGACGTACAGACGACGCGGATCGGGACCACCTTCGATTGGACGCTGGTCAGGGTTTACACGGACGCGGGCGTGACCGGCACCGGCGAGGCGGTGCTGGGGCCCGCGGCCGACGCGTACATCGACTTCGCGAAAGAGCGGATCATCGGCAAGAACCCCGTCGACCTCGACGCGCGACTGACAGAGCTCTACGACGGGCTCTCCTTTCTCGGGGCGATGAACGGCGTCGGTGTCACGGCTATCTCCGGGATCGATCTGGCGCTGCACGACCTGGCGGGGAAACTACTGGACGTGCCGGCCCACCAGTTGCTCGGCGGGAAACACCGCGACGAAGTGCGGGTGTACTGCGACGTGCACGCCGGCGAGCACCTCCACGACGCGATGGACGGTGACGGGTCGGCCTATCGCCCCGAGGCCTACGCCGACGCGGCCGAGGAGGTGCTCGCGGAGGGGTGGGACGCCATCAAGTTCGACCTGGACAGCCCCGACGCGCACGTCAAGGACCCGCGGAACAAACACCTCAACGGGCCGGCGATCGAGTACCGCGCGGAGATCGTCGAGACGGTGACCGATCGGGTTGGCGACCGCGCGGACGTGGCCTTCGACTGTCACTGGAGCTGGACGACCGACACCGTCCGCCGGCTGGCCGGCCAGCTCGACCCGATGGACGTGTGGTGGCTCGAGGACACCGTCCCGCCTGAGAACGACGACATGCAGATCAAGGCCGCCCGGGAGTCCGAGGTCACTATCGCCGCCGGCGAGAACGTCTACCGCGTCGAGGGCGCCCGCCGGCTGCTCGAGGACCAGGGCGTCGACGTCTTCCACCCGGACGTGCCGAAAAACGGCGGGATGCACGAGGTCAAGAAGATGGCGAACATGGCCAAGGCCTACCACGTCCCGCTGGCGCTGCACAACGTCGCCTCGCCGGTCGGGACGATGGGCAGCGCCCACGTCGGCGCCGCCGCGTCGAACTTCCTCGCGCTGGAGTACCACGCCCGCGACGTCGACTGGTGGGACGACGTGGTCGAGGAAGACGTCCTCCACGAGGGCCGGATCGAGATGTCCGACGAGCCCGGCCTCGGCGTGACGGTCGACCTGGACACCGTCGCGGAGTACGCCAAAGACGGGGAGGAAGTGTTCGACGCGGCTCCCTGAGCCGCGTCGAGCCGGCGACGCGTTGCGTCGACTCGTTCGACGAAGCGGGATCGTCCTCGAACCGGCGAGACCGCGCCTCGACGAACGCGCGAACCGATGGCCACGGGTTCAAGTACCGTGGCGGGCTAACGGGGCGGTATGTCCGGCACCGAACTCGCGGCGCGCGTCGGGGAGGCACTGGAGGTCGATCCGGAGGAGTTCGACCGGCGGGCCGCCGAGGAGGCCGAACGGCTCAAAGACGAGGTGCGGGAGGGCACCTTCGACAACACGGAGGCCATCGTCGGCCTCGAGCTCGAGCTCTACGCCGTCGACGCCCGCTCGGGGTCGCTCAAGCGGGTCCCCCGCCACCTGCTCGAGCTCATCGGTTTCGAGAAGGAACTGGGGCTGCACAACGCCGAGATGCAGACCAGCCCACAGCCGCTCAACGAGCACGGGCTGGCCGCCCAGGAGCAAGAGCTGAAGGCGAACCTCGCGCCGGCGCTGAAGCGGACACAGCGCGACGACATCCGGCTGGTCAGCGACGGGATGTGGACGGTCCCCCCCACGGGGGAGACGGCCTCGGACTACCTGCTGGACTCGGTCGAACAGGACGGGGTGCGCATCGCGACGAACATGTCCGACGCCGCCCGCTACCACGCGATGGCCAACTCCGACCACCCCGCGGCCATGCGGATCGAGGCGCCCCACGTCTCGCTGTCGGCCGACACGGTCATGCCCGAGAGCCTCATCACCTCCATCCAACCGCACTACCAGATCCCCCACGCGCCGGATCTGCCCGAGTACTTCCGGTACGCGCTGCGGGTGGCCGGGCCGCTGCTGGCGCTGGGCGTCAACGCCCCCTTCTTCTCGCCGGATCTCTACGACGCCGACGGGGCCGACGACGCGGAGATCGTCGAGGACGCCTGGATGGAACACCGGATCGGCGTCTTCGAGGACGTGCTCAACCCCGCCGAGGAGGCGGTGCCGGACAAAGTGCGCTTCCCGCCGGACTTCGACAGCGTCGAGGCGGCCATCGACGACATCGTCGAGGACGAGACCGTCGTGCCGACGGACGTCGAGGTCGGGCATCGGTTCGACGACGCCTTCGCGCACCTCCGGCACAAACACGGCAGCTACTGGCGGTGGATCCGACCCGTCTTCGACGGGGCGACACGGTCGTCGGCCAACGCCCGCATCGAGTTCCGGCCGCTGCCCGGCCAGCCGACCGTCCGCGACGCCGTCAGCTTCCAGGCGGTGTTCGCCGGACTGATGACCGCGCTGCCCAGCATCGAACACCCCGTCCGCGGGATGGACTGGGAGACGGCCCGCGAGAACTTCTACGCGGCCAGCCGCGAGGGCCTTCGCGCGGAGCTGACGTGGATCGACAGCGACGGCGCGGAGACGACCGATCTCGACCACGTCTACGGCGAGCTGTTCGAGGCCGCCCGCCAGGGCCTCGAGACGCAGGGGCTTCCGACCGAGGCCGCACGGCGGTACGTCCGCCCGCTGCGCGAGCGTGCCGACCGCCGGACGACCCCCGCCCGGTGGAAACACGACCACGTCGCCGCCGCCGTCGACCAGTCGGTACCGCTCGCCGAGGCCATCTGGGGGATGCAGTCCACCTACGTCGACCACCAGGAGGGGACGCTGCTCGAGGGAACGTTCGTCGACTGGCTCTGAGACGGTCTAGGACTCCTCGCGCAGGAACGCCGCCCGCCGCTCGAACTCCTCCTCGTCTATCTCGCCGCGCGCGTAGCGCTCGCGCAGCACGGCCATCGCCGGCTCCGCGCCCGTGGTTCCCCCGTTCGCCGCCGGCCGGTCACCGCGCCGCGGGGCCGCCCCGCGCTCGGTCCGTTCGACGACCGGGACGAGCACCAGTCGGACGACGACCAGCACGACGGCCGCGAGCAGCAACGCCCACAGCACCATCATCACGAGCGCTCCCCAGCCGGCCCAGCCGTCCATCCAGTGGTCGCCCATCTGTTCCGGGATCGCGAGACCGGTCGCGAGCGCTCGCGAAGCGAACGTCACACCGCGTGCAATCGAGCCCATACGACCGATAGGGGCGCGATACCGTTAAGATCGCTATCCGTTCCCGGGCAGCGAGAAGCCGACCGCGCGCCGTCACTCGTCGTCGATCTGCGCCTCGACACGGTCTCTGAGGGCGTCGGCGTGTTCCTTGGCCGCGGCGGCGTGGGTCGAGTCCTCGGTCTCGACGAGCCGGTCGACGGCCTCGCGGAGGGCGGCGAAGTCGTCGGGCTCGCTTTCGAAGAACTCCCCGAGCTGCGCCACGAGGTCCTCGGCCGCGGTGGCGTTGGTCTCGTTGTAACCGACCTCCAGACCGGCCAGCCGGGCGTCCAGGTCTTCGAGCGTCTCCAGCACCTGTTCGTAGGGCCCCCGCGCCATGTACCGTCCCTTTCCGTCCGGAGGATAAAAACTACCGTGGTGGCGGCGACACTCCCGCGCCGTGCGGGGCTCGTATCGCGGGCAGCGCTCGGACCTACGCGACCCGCGCGTCGACGACGACGTGGGCGACCCCCTCGCTGTAGCCTTTGACCCGTCGGGTGTCCAGCACCTCGACCGAGCGGTCGCGCTCGGCGGCCGCCTCGCGGAGCCGGTCGACCGGTCGGTCGGGGACCAGCGCCTCCGGCGTCGCCTCGTGCACGTGGACCACTCCGCCGGGCTCCAGCGCGCCGAGCGCGCTGTCGAGGTACTCGTGGGCCTCGTAGTAGCCCATCACGATCCGGTCGGCGCGCACGTCCGTCGCCGAGTCCACCTGTTCTAACACGTCCCGACAGTCGGCCCGGTAGGGTCGGACGCGGTCGGCGACGCCGTTGCGCCGGACGTTCTCGAGCAGGTACTCGAAGGCGGCGGGGTTGCGCTCGATGGCCGTCACCTCGGCGCCCGCGCGGGCCATCGGGAGCGCGAAGTAGCCGATGCCGGCGAACATGTCGA
>JBDGSU010000123.1:0-14948 GCA_042217395.1 Halosimplex sp. | reverse complement strand
GTACTGCTCGATGTCCTCGCCGCGGGCGTCGGCGATGGCCAGTTCGAGCACGTCGGCCATCACCTTCCGGTCGGCCTCCGGCGAGAGCGTCCCCATCTCGACGAGCGTGTCGAGGATCCCCTGGATGTCCTGCTCGGCGACGGCGACGTAGAAGTCGACGATCTTCTCCTGGATGAACGGGTCGACGTAGCCGCTCATCCCGAAGTCGTAGAACACGAGCGTCCCGTCGTCCTGCACGGCGAGGTTGCCCGGGTGCGGGTCGGCGTGGAAGACGCCGTCCTCGATTATCATCTGGAGGTACGCCTCCTGCAGCGTCTCGGCCAGTTCCGTGCGGTCGAGGTGGCGGTCGTCGAGCTCGTCGAGGTCCGTGATCTTCGTCCCCGGGACGTACTCCATGGTGAGCACCCGATTCGTCGACCGAGCGTCGTCGACCTCGGGCATCCGGATCTTCGGGTTGTCGGCGAAGTTGGCGCGGATCTCGTCGAGCATCTCCGCCTCGCGCCCGTAGTCCATCTCCTCGCGGATGGTCTTCTCGAACTCGTCGGCGAGCGTCCGCAGCGAGAACGAACGCGCCTCGTCGACGAAGTACATCAGGATCGGGAGCGACCAGCGGATGACCCGCAGGTCCGACTCGACGAGCGCCTCGATGCCCGGGCGGCGGACCTTCACCGCCACTTCGCCGTCCTCGGTCTTCGCGTAGTAGACCTGTCCGAGGCTCGCGCCGCTGATGGCCTCGCGGTCGAACTCGCGGAAGACGCGGTCGACCGGCCCGAGGTCCGCCTCGATGACGGCCTTCGCTCGCTCCCAGTCGGCCGGGGGCACGCGGTCCTGCAGCTCCTCTAGCTCCTCGATGTACTCCGGCGGGAGCACGTCGGGGCGCGTCGAGAGCAGCTGACCGAGCTTGATGAACGTCGGTCCGAGGGTCAGGAGCGTGTCGAGGAGGACGCGGGCGCGTTCGCGGCGCGTCTCCGAGGAGACCGTGCGGCTCCGCCCGAAGAACAGGAAGCGGTTGCGGTCGCGGGTGTAGGCGACCAGCAGCGGCAGGAACTGCCACGTGACGACGACGAACCGCCAGTACGCGCGTGGGTTCACGTGAGAGTCAGCCGTCGATCGGGATCTGCGTCTCCGGCGCGGCCTCCGCCTTGGGGAGCTCGAGTTCGAGGACGCCCCGGTCGATGGTCCCGGCGGCGCCCGACCCGGTCACGCCCGGCGGGAGCGGGAGCTCCACGTCGAGGAACAGGGAGCGCTCCTCCTCGACGTAGTCGAACTCGCTCGGCACGTCCTTCTCGCGGCGCGCCTCGATGCGCAGGCGGCTCCCCTCGACGGCGGCGTCGACCGTCGCCTCGGTCGCGCCGGGCAGGTCCAGCACCAGCAGGTACGCGTCCTCGCTCTCGAGCACGTCGGCGAAGACGGCGTCTGGCAGGTCGCGGAGCGCATCGCGCAGCGTTGACATGAGCGGGCCTAGGGATGGGAGCGCGTTAAAGGCCGCGGTGTCTCATACGGGTTCGGAGCAAGACAGTCCGGGATCGACCGCACGCAGTCGTGCGGTCGACCCGGTACACGCGTGCTTCGAATCCGTATCACGGTCCGACCCGCCGCTCGCGGGACCCGCCGCTCGCGCCCCGGCCGAGTCCGAGAGCGGCCGGTTCGACACACCGCTTATGGGCCGCGCGCGGGTAGCGGGGATATGAACGAGACACGCCGTCCCGTCCCCGAGCGGGCCACGGTCGCGGCCGTCCGCGAACGCGTCCGCGAGGCCACCGACCGGATCGACCGGACCGAACGGCTCCCGGTCAGCACCGCGGTCGGTCGCCCGCTGGCCGCCCCGGTCGTCGCCCGCCGCCCCGTCCCGGGCTACGAACAGGTCGCCCGCGACGGCGTGGCCGTCCGCGCCGCCGACACCGCCGACGCGAGCGAGGCCGATCCGACTCCGCTGGCCGTCGGCGACGGGGTCGAGCGGGGCAGTGGCGTCCGCGTCGATGCCGGCGGCGAACTGCCGGCGGGCGCCGACGCGGTCGTCGGATTCGACGGGATCGCCGGCGTCCCCGAGGACGCCGTGGCCGACGGGTCGCCCGCGGGGCACTCGGCGTCGACCGACGTCGCGGTTACGGGTCCGGTCGAACCCGGCGACGGCGTCAGACCGGCGGGGTCGGACGTCGACGGCGGGGAGACGGTCCGCCCGGCGGGCCACCGCCTGACCGCCTCGGACCCCGCGCTGTGTACCGCGGTCGGGCGCACCCGCGTCGAGGTGGTCCAGCGGCCGACCGTCGGCATCCTGCCGGTCGGCGACGGGATGGTCGCGAGCGAGCCGGGTCCCGGCGAGACCGTCGAGACCGACGGGACGACCGTCGCCGAGTTCGTCGAGCGCCGCGGCGGGAAGGTGACCTACCGCGACCCCGTCGAGCCCGATCCGCACGCCCTCCGGGCGGCCGTCGAGCGCGACCTGACGAAGGATCTGCTCGTGACGGTCGGCGCCACGGGCGCGGGCGAGTCCGACCGGATCGTCGAGGTGGTCGCCGACCTCGGAGCGGTGCTCGTCGACGGCGTGGCGCTCGAACGGGCCGCAACGACGACCCTGAGCGTCGTCCGCGAGCGACCCGTGCTGTCGATCCCGGGCGACCCCGTCGCCGCCCTCGTGGCGACCGACCGAGTGGTCGAACCGGCGGTGGCCCGACTCGCCGGTCGCTCCCGCCCGGATTCGGTGACACTCCGGGCAGCGCTCGTCGAGCCCGTCGCCTCTCCGGACGGGGTCGAGTCGGTCGTCCCCGTCGAGATCGGTTCGGCGGAATCGGCGGCGGGTCGGACGGCGCTACCGGTCGACGACGACCCCCTCTCGACGCTCGCCCGGGCGGACGGGTGGGTGACCGTCCCGGCGGACCGCTCGCGCCTGGCAGCGGGCGAAACCGTTTCCGTCGAGCGCCGGGAGGCGTCGGTATGAGCGACCGCAAGGAGTTCCGCGACCTGGCCGACCCCGAGCGGGCCCGAGAGGTCGTGGCGTCGCTGGACCTGTCGACCGGCACCGAGCGCGTCCCGCTCGCGGAAGCGCGGGGACGCGTCCTCGCCGAGCGCGTCGACGCCGGCCTCGACGTGCCCGGGTTCGACCGCGCGGCGATGGACGGCTACGCCGTCCGCGCGCCCGACACCTACGGGGCGGACGACTCGCCGGTCGCGCTCCCCGTCGTCGGGAGCGTCCACGCCGGCGAGGCGCCCGGCGTCGCCCTCGACGAGGGGGAGGCCGCCGAGATATCGACGGGCGCGGTCGTGCCCGAGGGCGCCGACGCCGTCGTCGTCGTCGAGCGAACCGAGCCCGTCGGCGGCGATGACGCGGACGGCGAGCGCGACGGCGGCGACGGGGGCACCGCCGACCGACGCGTCCGGATCGAGACCGCTGTCACCCCCGGCGAAAACGTCATGCTCGCCGGCGCGGACGTCGCCGCGGGCGAACGGGCGCTCGGTCCGGGCACCGAGATCACGCCCAGAGAGGTCGGTCTGCTGTCGGCGCTCGGCGTCGACGCGGTGCCGGTCAGGGCGAAACCGCGGGTCGCGGTCGTCTCGACCGGCGACGAACTCGTCCGCCCGGGCGGCGATCTGGACCACCGCGCCGGCCGGATCTACGACGTGAACACGTACGCCGTCGCGACCGCCGTCACGGAGGCGGGCGGCGACCCGGTCGTCTACCCCCACGTCGGCGACGACGTCGAGGCCATGGAGTCGACGCTCCGCGAGGCCGCCGAGGACTGTGACCTCGTGCTCACCTCCGGGTCGACGAGCGCCAGCGCGGTCGACGTCGTCTATCGAGTCGTCGAGGAGCGGGGGGAACTGCTCCTGCACGGCGTGGCGATCAAGCCCGGCAAGCCGATGATCGTCGGGCGGTTCGCCGACGCCGCGTACGTCGGCCTCCCGGGCTATCCCGTCTCGGCGCTGACCATCTTCCGGACGTTCGTCGCGCCGGCCCTCCGGGCCGCGGTCGGGCTGCCCGAGCCCCGGACAGCGCGGGTCGACGGACGGATGGCCGTCGCCGAGCGTTCGACGGAGGGACGCCGACGCCTCCTCGCGGTCGGCCTCGTCGAGGACGCCGACGGCGAGACGCTGGTCTACCCCGTCGACAAGGGCAGCGGCGCGACCACCACGCTCACCGCCGCCGACGGCGTCGTCGACGTCCCCGCGGACACCAACCGCCTCGACGCGGGCGAGTCGGTCACGGTCGATCTGTTCTCGCCGGACGTCCGCCCGCCGACGCTGCTGGGCGTCGGCGAGGACGACCCCGCCCTGTCCCGACTGCTCGACCGCCTGGAGCGCCCGCGCTACCTCGCTCGGGGCTCGCGCGGCGGGATCCGCGAGCTCCGCGACGGACTCGCGGACGTCGCCGTGGTCGCCGGGCCCTTCGACGCCGAGGCGGAGGGCGTGGCCGACGCCGTCGACCTCGGCGGCTGGACCCGCGAGTGGGGCCTCGTCGTCCCGGAGGGGAACCCCGACGACGTGGGCGGTCTCACGGACCTCGTCGACCGCGACCTCTCGTTCGTCAACCGCGCCAGCGAGTCCGGGCTCCGGACCACCCTCTCGAACGCGCTCGCTGACCTGGCCGACGAGCGCGGGAGCGACCGTCGCGAGGTGACCGAATCGATCGCGGGCTTCGACCGGGCCGCCAGGGCGTTCGAGAGCCCGGCGCGGTCTGTCGCCGCGGGAGACGCCGACGCCGGGCTGGGACTGCGCGCGACGGCCGCGAAACTCGGACTCGGGTTCGCACCCGTCGGACGGCAGGACGTCCGCGTCCTCGCGAATCCGGAGCGCCGCGAGAAGGCGAGCGTGCGGGAGCTCGAGCGGCGACTGGCGGATCTCTCCGACGCGGTCGCCGACCTCGACGGGTTCGAATCGGCCTGAGTCAGAGCTCGTCGAGCCCCTCGACCCGCCGGTCGCCGAGGACGCACTGGCCGCGCTCGACGGGGTCGACGCGGTCGACGTGGACGGCGTCGAGGCCGGCGTTCCACGCGGCGCCGGTGTCGTCGGGGTCGTCGCCGACCAGCGCTCCATCGCGGCCGCTGTCCCCCATCCCGATGCGCTTCATCGCGAGTTCGACCGGGTCGGGGTCGGGTTTCCAGCCCACCTCGTCGTCGCAGCAGACGACCGCGTCGAACCAGTCGCCGATGTCGTGATACTCGAGCAGCGGCTCGGTGAGGTAGGACTGACAGTGCGTGACGAGCCCGGTCGGGCGGTCGAGGCCGGCGACGAACGCCGCGGCGTCGTCGTAGACGAACGACGACTCGGCGCGGGTACGCGGGTCTTCGACCTCGTGGAACGTCTCCCAGAACTCCTCGGGGTCGAGGTCGACCCGGGAGAAGACCGCCTCGCGGGCGCCGCCGACGCCGTACCAAATGAGGTCCGCCTCGCGGTCGGTGAACCTCCGGCCCAGTCGGTCCCCCACCTCGCCGACGACCTCGCGCGGGTAGTCGGGGTCGACGTCGACGACCGTTCCGTCGAGGTCGAACAGCCAGAAATCGTACGCGTCGCCGGCCATGGGATCGACTCGATAGGGGAGTCGCGCCTAAGTACCTTCTGTCGGGACCCGAACGCGCCCGTCCGCGGCGGCGTCGACAGGGCGCTTCGTCCGCGGCGGTACGGACGGGTCGGTTACCGCGGCACCGGCGGGTCGAGTCGTCCACGGCGCCACCGGCGGGGTCGGATCGTCCGCGGCGGCGCGGATGGGTCGGATTTATCATCCCGACGGGCGAGTCTCGACGAACGATGGGGCTTTCGACGCTGGTGACCGACCCTCGCGCCTTCTTCGCCGGGCGACGGCGCGAGTACTCGCTCCGCGGGCCGGTCGCCGTCGTCGCCGCGCACACGCTCCTGGCGCTTGCCACGACGGTCGTCGTCCTCCGGGCGGTCGGCGACCTCCTGCCGGGGCTCGACGCGGGGGCGATAGTCTACGCGGCGGGGAACCAGCGCGTCTCGGCGCCGCGCAAGGTCGTCCTCGCGCTGTGGGCCACCGGCGCGCTCTACGTCGCGCTCTGGCTGACCGTCACCGCCGTCGCCTACCTGGTCTCGCTGTACTTCGACGGCCGGGGGTCCGTTCGCCGCCTCCTCGCGTTCGTCGGGTGGACGATGGCCCCGACGCTCGTCCCCGCGGTCGCACGGGCCGCCGTGGTGATCTGGGTCTTCCTGCACGCCCCCGATTTCGCCACCGAGGCCGCCCTCCGGTCGTGGGTCCGGACCGAACTCGCCGGGCGCCCGCTACGCGTCGCCGCCAGCGCCGTCCGCCCCCTCTTCACGCTGTGGATGGTCTACCTCTGGGTGCTCGCCGTCGAGTACGGACGGGACCTCACGCGACGGCGGGCTATCGTCGCTGTCGCGCTCCCCGGCGCGCTCGCGGCGGTCAACGCGCTCGGGACGCTCGCCGCGCTCCTCGCCCGACAGGTCGGCGTCCTCTGATACGGGATATCGAACGCATGTCCCGTACGGAGTGTCGCACGCGTGTCCCGGGTCGACCGCACACGCGGTCGCGCGGTCGAGCCCGGACTGTCTCCCGCGGATCCGTGTGGGTCAGACCGCGTCGGTCACGTGGATAGAACTCCCGAGGTACTTCGAGAGGGCCTCGTCGACCGTCGACGCGGCGAACGCGTCGAGGTCCGCGGCGACGGCGTCGCGCAGGTCCTCGAGATACGCGCGCGTCGTCCGAAGTTCGCGGAAGGCGACCCGCTCGACCGGGACGCCCAGCGCGTCTTCGGCCGCCCGCCGCAGGTGCGCTTCGTCGCCGCACTCCCCGTGCCAGAGGTTGTCTCGGAAGTACCGCCACCCCGGTTCGCCCGGCGGGTCCGCCGCCCTGAACACCGTCGTCTCGAAGCGGTCCGGCTCGGCCCACACCCCTGTCTCGGCCGAGTCGAGCCGGAAGGTGACCCGAAAGACGTAGGCCGCCGCCGGACCGTCCGCCCCGCTGTCGTCGTCTCCCGGGGGCATTCACCGCAGGTCGTCGAACCGCTCGGCCAGTTCGACGTCCGCGTCGGTGATGCCGCCCTCCTCGTGGCTCGTGAGCCGGACCTCGACCTCGCGCCAGCCGATCGTCATCTCGGGGTGGTGAAAGGCGTCCTGGGCGACGCCGCCCGCGCCCGCGGCGAAGCCGACGCCGTCGAGGTACGCGTCGAACTCGTAGGTGCGGACGATCTCGTCGCCCTCGCGCTCCCACTCCTCGGGCAGTCGCTCCTCGATCTCCTCGTCGGATAGCAGGTCCGCCATGTCCGGAGCGAGGGGCGGGAGCCGCATGAAAGTTCGGCCGAGGGGGGCCCGTCGGGGCATCGCCCGACCGGGCCACCGCGGCGACCGCCGCTCGACCCGGAACCGCGAACGGCGGTGGCGGTCGGGAGATCGGTCGTCGACGGGCCGAACGCGCCGTCGCGGGCGAACGCGGCCCAGACAGAAGCGACCGCTAGTCGTCGCCGGGCTGGTCGAAGACGGCGTCGGGCATCCGGTCGCGGATGTGTTCGGGGATCCCCTCGCCGTCGGCGGTGTCGTCGGCGACGCCGCCGAACTCGGGGTCGAACAGCCGGAGGGCGGTGTTGATGGTCGACCAGTCGTCCTCCTCGGCGGCGTCGCGCAGGCTCCTGGTGGGCGCGGCGAGCAACTGGTTGACGATGGCGTCGGCCATCGCCTCGACGACCTCGCGCTGGTCCTCGTCGAGGTCGGCCTCGCCGACGGCGCGCTCCACCTCCTCGGCCTTGACGCGCTCGGCGCTCTCGTACATCGCCGAGATGACGCGGTCGGCCCGCTTTCGCTTGTACTGCGAGAGCAGGCGGTCGAACTCGACGTCGATCATCTCCTCGACGGCGGTCGCGGCCTCGGCGCGCTGGGCGCGGTTCTCGTCGGTGACCGTCTGCAGGGCGTCCAGGTCGCGGACGGTCACCGACGGCAGCTCGGTGACCGCCGGCCGCACGTCGCGGGGCTGGGCGATGTCGACGACGAACGTCTCGCCCGACTCGGCCACGTCGCCCTTCCCGAGGACGTAGTCGCGGCTCCCGGTGGCCGTCACGACGACCGACGCGTCGGCGATGGCCGCCGGCAGCTCGTCGAGGCCGACGACGGTCGCGTCGGCCTCGACCGCCTGCGCGAGGCGTTCCGCCTTCGCTGCGGTGCGGTTGGCGACGTAGAGGTGATCGACGCGCGAGCCGAGCGTCCGCGCGGCGAGGCGCCCCATCTCGCCGGCGCCGACGACGAGCGCCTCGGCGCCGTCGACGCCGACCTCGTCGTCGGCGAGCCTGACCGCCGCGCTCGCGAGCGAGACCGACCCCTCGTTGATCGCCGTCTCGGTCCGGGCGCGCTCGCCGACGTGGATCGCCTTGGTGACCCCCGCTTCGAGGAGTCGACCGACCCCGCCGGCCTCGAGCGCGTCCTCGTAGGCGTCGCCGACCTGGCCGAGGATCTGGTCCTCGCCGACGACGAGCGACTCGAGGCCGGCGGCCACGCGCATGAGGTGTCGCAGGCTCTCCTCGTGACCGAGGTCGACGAGCACGTCGTCGGGGACCTCGTCGAAGGAGGCGTCCAGCGCGGCGCGGCCGTCCGCGGCGTCGTTCGTGACGACGTAGGCCTCGACGCGGTTGCACGTCTGGAGGACGTACGCCTCCTCGACGGCGGGGACCGACAGCAGCCGCTCGACGGCCTCGCGCTGGCCGTCGACCGTCGCCGCCTCGAGCTCGTCGACCGTCGCGCGGTCGATGCTCACGCTCGCGCCCGAGATGACTCCCGCGCCGACGGTCACGCTGTCTCACCTGTCACGTCCGAGATCACGTCCGCTGCCACTTGTCGGGCATTCGGTATCCCACTATCTAAAGCCTTCCAAACCGTCGCCGACCGAACGACCGCCCGCACCGCCTCCCGGCGCACGTCGGGATCGACGCCATCGGCCTGCAGTTCCTCGCGGATCTCGCCGGTCAGCTCCGCCATCGCGCCCGCGTCCTCGATCTCCGTCTCGATCCGCCGGCGCAGGTGGCGACTCAGCGCCGGGCTCGCGCCGCCGGTCGCCACCGCGGCCACGACCGGGTCGTCGCGGACCGTCGCCGGGACGACGACGCTGCCCGCGCCGCGCTCGCCGTGCTCGTCTGCGCGGTTGACGAGCACGCCCCGGTCGCGGGCGACGGCCTCGATCCGCTCGTTGAGCGCCCCGTCGTCCGTCGCCGCGACGACGAGCGCCGGCTCGGCCCGGTCGAACCACCCGGCCAGGTCGTCGGCCGCGGGCGTCGCGCGCACGAGTTCGGCGTCGCCGAACGCCGCCCGATCGCCGTCCGCGTCGCTATCTCCGTCCCGCGAGTCGGCGAACGCCGGACTGACGACGACCACCCGCGCCTCGCGGGCGAACCGCCGGGCCTTCCGCGCGCCGACGCGGCCGCCGCCGAACACCAGCACCGTCTCGTCCTCGAAGTCGTGAAGCAGCGGTATCATGGCGTATCGCTCCGGTCTCGGTCCGACGGGCTCACGCCGTGTTGGCGTCCGCGCGCTCCTCGATGCGGATGCCCGTCTTCTTCAGGATGCCCGTCGAGAACAGCGTGTCCCAGTCCCCGTCGGTCACGTCCCAGTGCTCGGCCATCCGCTCGCGGACCTGCTCGACGCGTGCTCGGCTCTCGGCCTCGCTGCGCCCGTGAGTCATCGCGAAGAAGTTGTACGGCCAGACGCCCTCGTGGCGGGGCCGACGGTAACAGTGGGTGACGAAGTCGAACGCGGCGACCTCCTCGCCGACCTCGTCGACCACGTCGTCGGGGACGTTCCAGACCGTCATCCCGTTCTCCGAGTAGCCCAGGGAGTAGTGGTTCGGGATCACGCCCACGCGGCGGACCTTCCCCTCGGCGTCGAAGCGCCTGATCGTCTCGAGCACCCACTCGACGTCTCCGCCCAGGGCGTCGGCCACGTCCCGGTAGGGGGTCCGCGTCGTCGGGAGCCCGCCCTGGATCTCGACGACGAGGTCGCGCTCGCGAGGGGTGAGACTGTCGCGGTTCTCGACCTCGACCTCGGGGCCCAGGTCCGACAGGTCGATGCCGCCGTCGAGGTCCGAGAGCGGACCCTCGACGGGGAACTTCGCGCCGACGTGGAACTCCCGCTGTTTCGGGAGGTTGTACGTCTCCTGACCGGTCTCGTCCTCGATCGCCGCGAGCACCTCGTCGACGCGGTCCTCGTCGGCCACGCTGACCACGAACCACATGTTGAGGTGCGGGTGCTCGCGCTCGTAGTTGTGCGCGACTTCGGCGTGAGCGTTGACCCGCTCGGCGACCTCGTCGAATCGCTCCTCGGGGGCGTGCATGGCGACGAGCGTCGCCGTCCCGCCGATGGCCTCGGCGTTTATCAGCGCGCCGAAGCGGGTGAGCACACCGGACTCGTCCATCGCCGCGATTCGCTCGTGTAGCCCGTCGGCGGTCACGTCCACGCCGCGTTCGCGGAGGGCATCGGCCGCCGGCTCGTAGGGGTCCGCGACGACGGGAAACCCGCCCTGATAGGCGTTGAGGATCGCCCGGTCGACGTCGTCGAGGTCGGTCATGCGCGGAACTCCGTAGCGAACCCGTATAAACGGCCCGTCTGCGCGGCGATCGCCGGCGTGGCGGCTCGCGACGGTCCGGCGGCCCGGCCGCGAGAGCGAGCGGCCGCTACTCGAAGACGAGCCCCTCGTCGTCGTCGTCGTAGAGGGGGTACTCCTCGGTGAGCCCCTGGACGATCTCGGCGACCTCGGCCTTGACGTCCTCGTCGTCGGGGTTGTCGACGACCTCGGCGATGCAGTGGCCGACCGTCTCCGTGGCCTCCTCGTCGAAACCGCGGGTGGTCAGCGCCGGCGTGCCCGCGCGGATGCCCGAGGCGACGAACGGCGAGCGCGTCTCGCCCGGCACCGTGTTGGCGTTGAGGACGATGCCGACGTCCTCCAGGGCCTCCTCGGCCTGCTTCCCGGTCACGTCCGGGTGCGAATCGCGCAGGTCGACGAGCACGAGGTGGTTGTCGGTGCCGCCCGAGACCAGCGAGAAGCCGTGCTCGCGCAGGTGGTCGGCCAGCGCCTGCGCGTTCTTCACGGTCTGCTCGGCGTAGTCCTCGAAGTGCGGTTGCAGGGCCTCTTTGAACCCGACGGCCTTGCCGGCGATGTTGTGCATGAGCGGGCCGCCCTGGATCCCGGGGATGATGGCCGAGTCGACGGCGTCGCCGTACTCCTCGTCGGCCATGACGATGCCGCCGCGGCCGGCGCGGATGGTCTTGTGGGTCGACCCCGTGACGAAGTCGGCGACGCCGACGGGCGAGGCGTGGACGCCCGCGGCGACGAGGCCGGTGATGTGGGCGATGTCGGCCATGTGGTAGGCGTCGACGTCGTCGGCGATGGCCTGGAACTCCTCCCACTGCACCTCGCGGGGGTACGCGGAGAAGCCCGAGACGATCATGTCCGGATCGAACTCCTCGGCGTGGGCGCGGATCTCCTCGAAGTCGAGCCGACCGGTCTCCTCGTCGACCTCGTAGTTCTCGACCTCGTAGACCTGCCCGGCGAAGTTCTTCGGGTGGCCGTGGCTGAGGTGGCCGCCGTGGGTGAGGTCGAGCGAGAGGATCTTGTCGCCCGGGTCGAGCACGGCCATGTAGACGGCCATGTTGGCCTGCGAGCCCGAGTGGGGCTGGACGTTGACGTACTCGGCGCCCCACAGCTCCTCGGCGCGGTCGATGGCGAGCTGTTCGATGGTGTCGGCGTGCTCGCAGCCGCCGTAGTAGCGCGAGCCGGGGTAGCCCTCGGCGTACTTGTTCGTGAGCACGGAGCTTTGCGCCTCCAGTACGGCCTCGCTGACGTGGTTCTCGCTGGCGATCATCGCCAGCGTGTCGCCTTGCCGCTCGACCTCCGCCTCGAGCGCGTCGGCGACTTCCGGGTCCACGGCCCGGACTGTGTCGTAGTCCATGGTGTAGTGAGTCATCGGCGGCGGCCCGTCAATAATCTACCTTTTCCGCGAGCGACCCGCGTCGCCCTCGCGGTCCGGCGGTCGTCGGCGGACGGCCCCGCCGCCGCGGCGCTCTCCCGGACCCGGTCGACCGGACGGCGACTCGCCGATCGGTCGAACTCGCCGCGGAGCGCGACCGAAGGGGTCAATTCAGCGAATCGCGGCGGTAAAATTAAGTGTGATAATTCGAAATACCACAGCTATCAGATGAGTACGAACTTTCTCGAAGAGGACGTCGGTCCGGTTCTGGCGGCCGCGTTTCGGGACAGTAGCGGCGTCGTCTACGCGGTCAACCCGACGCGCGAGACTCTCAGAGAGCTGATATTCTGTCTCCACGACGTCGAGGATCCGCCGACGGTGCGGCTGCTGGCGCCGCGGGACCCGATCAAGGACGTGCTGGCCGACTTCATCGTCGCCGGGCACGCGGCGGACCTGATCGAGGCCGGGACGCTCGCGCTACGCGTCCTCGACGAGGTGCCCGAGGCCTCGCTGCTGGTCACCGAGTCGACGGTCGTCTCGCTGGTCGCGGTCGACGCCCGCGTCGGGGGGCTCACCGCGACGGACGAGTCGTTCGTCGAGGCGGTACGCGACCGCTACGAGCGCGAGTGGGAGGCCGCCGAGGCGTACTCGCTCCGGACGCCGGCGCTCTCGCGGGTCCGCGAGACGCTCGCCGCCGACATCGGCGCCGACACCGCCGAGGACTTCGACGCGGTGCTCGACGCCCTCGACGTCGCCAAGGGCGACGGCGAGGGGCTGGACGAGGTCGCCATCGCGCTGCTCGTCGCCGCGCGCAACGGGCAGCTCCTCTACGACATGAGCAAGTGGGGCGAGGACGTCGGCCTCGCCAGCAAGGCGACGTTCTCGCGGATGAAGACCCGCCTCGAGGACAGCGGCCTCGTCGAGACGGAGAAGGTCCCCATCGACGTCGGCCGCCCGCGGTTGCGCCTGCGACTGAGCGACCGGGCGCTCGCCGACGCCGACCTCGCGGAGCTCGCGTCCGTGGCACAGGAGCGACTCGCGGAGTGACACTCCGTACGAGTCCCCGGGCTTTTCTACCCGCGGGCCCCTCCCGCCGGACATGACAGTCGGACTCGTCGGATCCGGCCCGGCCGCCGCCGCGGTCGAGGCGGCGCTGGGCGACGCTGACGAACCCGTCGAACGCGTCGGCGTCGCGGACCTGGAACCGGGAACGCGGCTCGCCGTCGTCGTCGACCGGGCGGGCGCGGCCACCTTCGAACGGGCGAACGACAGGGCGCGCGACCTCGGTGTCCCGTGGTTCGCCGTCGAACTCGGGGGTATCGGGGGCGTCCCGGTCGTCGACGCTTCGGTGGCCGGGTTCGACCCCGAGGGGGCCTGCTACCGGTGTCTCTCTGCGCGCGTCGAGTCGAACGCCGACCCCGAGGCCGAGCCGACGGCCGCACCGTCGGACGCGACGGCCAGGTTCGCCGGCGCCGTCGCCGGTCGTCGAACCGTCCGGCAATTCGACTCCGCGGCGGCCGACCCGCTGGGGACCGTGGTCGAACTCCCCCACGCCGAACGGGAGTTCCTGGCGGTACCCACGTGCGACTGCGGCGGGGGACGGGATCGGGTGCTCGACCGCGGCTCCCTCGAGCGCGACGTCGAGCGGGCGCTCTCGCTGGCCGAGCGCGGGCTCGACGACCGCGTCGGCGTCGTCCAGCAGGTCGGCGAGGCGGAGTCGTACCCCGCGCCGTACTACCTCGCGCAGATCTGCGACACGAGCGCGTTCGCGGACGCGACGGCCTCCCGACAGGCCGCCGGGGTCGACCCCGGCTGGGACGCCGCGTTCATGAAGGCCCTCGGCGAGGCCTACGAGCGCTACTGCGCCGGCGTCTACCGCACCGGGGAGTTCAAACGCGCCGCCGCCACCGACCTCGCCGACGCCGTGGCCCCCTCCTCGTTCGTCCGCCCGGAGAACTGGGTCGGGGACGACGGCGACGGGATCGATTCGGGCGGCGACCGCGCCGAGCGCCCGTGGGTCCGCGGGAGCGACCTCGTCACCGACCGTCCCGTCTCGCTGCCGGCCGAGATCGTCCACTACCCGCCGCCCGAGCGGACGATCCGGCCCGCGATCACCACGGGTCTCGGGCTGGGCAACTCCTCGGTCGAGGCGCTGCTCTCCGGGCTCTACGAGGTGATAGAGCGCGACGCGACGACGATCGCCTGGTACTCGACGTACGAGCCGCTGGGCCTCGAGGTCGCCGACGAGGGCTACGAGCGCCTGGCCGCTCGAGCGGGCGCGGAGGGGCTCGACGCGACGGCCCTGTTGCTCACCCAGGACGTGGACGTCCCGGTCGTCGGCGTGGCGGTCACCCGCGAGGAGTGGCCGAAACTGGCGATGGGCACCGCGGCTCACCTCGACGCCGGCCGCGCGGCCCGCAACGCGCTCGCCGAGGCCGTCCAGAACTGGGTGGAACTCGAGGGGATGGGCCGCGAGGGCGCCGAGGGGACCGACGGCGCCATCGGTCGCTACGCCGACCGCCCGCCCGCGGTCGACGGGTTCGTCTCGCCCGAGACGACCGTCGAAGCGGCGTCGGTCGGCCCGGAGACCGCCCCGGCGGGCGGCGACCACCTCGACGCGGTCCTCGACCGGGCGGTCGACGCCGGGCTCTCGGTGTACGGCGCGCGGACGACGACGAGCGACGTGCAAACGCTCGGCTTCGAGGCGGTCAGGGTCGTCGTTCCGAGCGCGCAACCCCTGTTCTTCGGCGACCCGTACTTCGGTGACCGGGCTCGGACGGTCCCGGCCGAGATGGGCTTTGCACCCGCGCTCGACCGCGACCACCACCCCTATCCCTGAACGGAACGATCGATTTCGCTGATAGGTCGATGGCGGAGCCGACCGTACGACGCCACCGACCCCGGATATCACAATGCCCATCGGTCTCGAAAACTACCAGAATACCGACTGATGCGAGGATTTATGCCGGACGGTGTACATCGTTCACACGGAACCTGGCGTCGCTTCTGCAGGCCCGAAGCGGACCGTCAGAGGAG
>JBDGSU010000140.1:0-15295 GCA_042217395.1 Halosimplex sp. | reverse complement strand
AGAGCGACCGCGAGCGCGCCGAGGGCTTTCGGCGCTCACCGTCGAGTGCGGTCACGACAGTTCACCTTCGTTCCACACCAACTCGACCAGAAACACACGCTCGACACGCATTCCGAACTGATCGAACGATCTCGACCGAAAGGGTGTGAAAGGCGGATGTCGGAGACCCGGCACCCAAAGGGACCACCTTTTTCGTCGGCGGGCGTCCTCGTGCGCCTACGGCGCACTGCGGGTGCCCCCCTCGAAAAAGATGGGGCAAAAAGCCGCTCACTCCCTTCGGTCGCTCGCGGGACTATCCCTCGTCCAGCAGGTGATCGGCCAGGATCGGCACGAACCTGCGCGATCCACCTTTTTCGCCTCGGGATCGCTCCCTGCGGTCGCGATCCGCTCGGCCAAAAAGATGGAGCAAAAAGCGCCTCGCTCCGCTCGGCGCGGAACTGATCCTATCCCTCGTCCAGCAGGTGATCGGCCAGGATCGGTACGAACGTGCCGATATCGGTGACCATCCCGACGGCCTGGTCGCTGCCGCGGTCGAGCAGTTGCGTGACGGTGGCGGGGTTGATGTCGACGCAGACGGTCCGGGTCGTCGAGGGGAGGCAGTTGCCCACGGCCACCGAATGCAGCAGCGTCGAGAGCATGAGCACGAGGTCCGCCTCGTGGGCCTGCTCGCGGATCGCGTTCTGGGCCTCGATGGAGTCGGTGATGGTGTCGGGCAACGGACCGTCGTCGCGGATGGAACCGGCGATGACGAACGGGACGTCGTTCTCGACGCACTCGTACATGACCCCCGATTCGACGGTGCCGCTCTCGACGGCCTCCTCGATGCCGCCCTCGCGGATGATCTCCGAGATGGTGTAGATGTGGTGTTTGTGGCCCTTTCGCGGGTGGTCCAGGCTCTCGGTGTCCATGCCGAGCGAGGTGCCGTACAGGTCGCGTTCGAGGTCGTGGACGGCGAAGCCGTTGCCGACCGAGAGCATGTCGATAAAGCCCTCGCGGACGAGGCGGGCCAGATCCTCGCGGGCGCCCGAGTGGATGAGCGCGGGGCCACAGACCGCGAGCACGTCGCCGCCGTCGCGTTTGGTCTCCTCGATGGCTTCGCCGACCTGCCGGATGGTGGACTCGGAGGGGCGTTCCGAGGAGACGCCGCCCTGCATGAACCCGAACGCGCCCTCGCGGTCGCGGGGGCGTTCCGGAGGGCGCACGCGGATGCCCGTCTCGCCGGCGACGACGGCGTCGCCCTCCTCGACGGCGCTGAGCACCTTCGTGTAGGCGCGGACGTCCTCGCCGTCCACGCCCCGCCCCTCGACTATCACCGCGCAGTCCATCTCGATGTCCTCGACTTCGGTCCACTCGCCGTCGATGCGGACCTCGGTCGGGTGGTTGGTCGTGGAGTAGAAGCCGTGGGGGACGACCTTGTCTTTGGGGGCGCGCTGGAGCGTGGCGTCCTTGGGGTCCGAGGGGTTGGCGCCGTTCTGGTGGAGTTCGTGGACGATGGACTGCAGCGTCGCCTCGTCCTCGGCCTCGACGAGGAGTTTCGCGTAGGACTCGGCGGTCTCGTGGCGACCGATCGAGAACTCCTGGACCTCGAAGGAACCGCCCAGGTCCATGATGATCCCGAACGCTGCCCCCATCATCCCCGAGTCGATGATGTGCCCCTCTAACTCGACTTCGCGTGCGGCAGTCATGCCCGGGGAATGGGCGGGGGCGAGTAAGTCGTTTTGGATGTCTCGGTCGAGTCCGACTCCGCCGGGTCGGCCCGACGTATCGATCCGCTTACTGTCTCCCGGGCCCGACCGTCCGGGTATGGACCGTGGAGACATCGCGCTGGCGCTCGCGCTGCTCGCGGGCATCGCGCTGACGGGCCAGATCGTCGGCCTCGTCGGATCGGCGGGGTACGAGGGGCTCGGCAGCATCGTCTGGCCGATCGGGTACGGGAGCGTCATTCTCGCCGCCTGGTACGTCTGGATCCGCCCGCTCGACTTCCGCGCACCGAGCAGCGACGACGCCGACGCCTGGAGCGACCCCGAGGAGTCCGTCGACCCGGACCGATGACCGACCGGGTCGAGCATCGAGCGCGGCGCAAACCACTACTTCTCGTCGACCCTCCCGTTCGAGGGCGAGGGTCACGGTCGCCACGGCCGGCGACGGGAGCAACGACGCCCGGCGCTCGCGACCGTCGGCGTGAGCGAGGACCGAAACGACCCGCCAGACTGCCGACGGGCGCTGACGGGCGACGGGCTCTCGAAGCCCTCCCGTCTCCACCGTCCCCACCGGAGACGCCACGGGCCTCGCCCGGCTGCGACCGGACACCCGTGTGATCCGGTCGCCGGACCGGCCCGCGAAATATCTCCACTACCTTACTGGATACGAATCTGCATTCGATCTCGACACGATCACAGCTCGGATCGATCAGGCCCCCCGTAATCGCCGTAAATTCCAGATACGGTCCCTGAGGGACGAAATTCCTCGCGATGGGGAACGCGATCGTCCCGGTATCGGATTCGAGCGCATAATCCGCCCGATAGCCTCCGTACTGTCTATTTCCACCATTATGTCGTCTATCTGGTGTGATCGGCGATGCAGGAAAGTTCGTATTTCGATATAGTATGCTCGTCTAGAACAGTTTCCGAATTCCGGAACGGACGGGAGACATCGTTCGCCAGTGAGCGCGAGCGCGGGCGAGTGGAGAAGCGGTCGAACGCTGGGCACAACGGGACGCCGCGGGCCCGGACGAACGGAAGACCTATCAGCGCGTCGCTGGTACCGACGTACGGATGACGAATCGACAGGACGAGCGCCCGGACAACAAAGTACAGCGGGTGATCCGGGAGTACGAACTCGACGGCCTCGGTCGGGAGCTGGAGCGACGATGGACGGGCGAGGGCCGCGAACGGCAGAGCCTCCGCGATCTGGCGGATTTCTTCAACCGACGCGTGCTCGAGAGCGCGATGGACGAGGCGAGCGTCGTGACGCTCCAGGGCGAACTGGAGAACATCTACGAACTGCTCACCGGCGACGACGTGACCGAGGGGGCACGGACGCAGGCGCGCAACAGACTCGAGCGCGAGGGGATCGACGTCGACGACCTGCAGGGCGACTTCGTCAGCCACTACGCGATCCACACGTACCTGCGGGACTTCCGGGAAGTCGAGTACGAGGCCAGCGACGCGGACCAGCGCGAGAAGTCCGTCGAGACCATCCAGCGACTCACCAGTCGCCTGAGCGCCGTCACGCGGCGCAACGTCGAGAACCTCCGATCGACCGAGCGCCTCGATATCGGACCGGTCGACGTGATCGCGGACGTCCAGGTGGTCTGCCAGGAGTGCGGCCGCCAGGAGGACCCCATCGACCTGATCGAGCGCGGCGGCTGTCGCTGTCGCGTGGACGATTGATACGGATTAGTGCAAGACAGTCCGGGATCGACCGCACACTTGCGTGCGGTCGACCCGGGAAACGCTTGCACTAATCCGTATGAGACGGATCCGGAGCACGCGGTTGCCGGGTCGGCCGTACGCGCTCGTGGTTCGATCCCGGACCGATTATCGGAGGACTCGAAAGACACGGCGCGGCCGATCGCGGGGTCGCGTGCGATCGACCGTTCGAACGCGTTCAGATTCTACGATAGCGATCGCCGTCAAAGACCATTACACTCGTATGCGTGTAATCCTCCGCGCCCGCTCGGGTGACGGCGGTCACCAGCGGTGAACCGACTGGTCGGGCCGCGTACGGCATCGGCCGTGCGTGCGATTGCAGTATCTTTAAGCACCGATGCGGATGACACGTACCTATGGGAGCGACCGACAGTAAGGCGAAGCCAGTAGACGTTGCCGTGGAGAACGTGGGTGGGATCGATAGGACGTCGGTCTCGTTCACGTCGGGAGTGACGATACTGACGGGCCGAAACGCGACGAATCGGACCTCGCTGTTACAGGCGATCATGGCGGGGCTCGGGAGCGACGACGTCTCGCTGAAGGGAGACGCCGACGAGGGCCACGTCGAACTGACGGTGGGTGAGAAGACCTACACCCGGACGCTCGAACGGCGGGACGGGACGGTCGTCACCAGCGGCGACCCGTATCTCGAGGACTCGGAGATCGCCGACCTGTTCGTCTTCCTCCTCGAGTCCAACGAGGCCCGTCGCGCCGTCGAGCGCACGGAGAACCTCCGCGACCTCATCATGCGCCCGGTCGACACGGCCGCGATCGAAGAGGAGATCGACCGGCTCCGCGCGGAACGCGACGAACTCGAACAGCGCCTGGACGACCTCCAGTCGCTGCGTCGCTCGCTGCCGGACCTGGAAGAGCGCCGCACCGAACTGAAAGACGAGATCGAACGCAAGCGCGAGGAGCTCGAGGAGAAAAAGGAGCAGATCGCGGAGGCCGACCAGGACGTGGGGACGACGCGCGACCAGAAAGAGGAGCTCGAGGAGGCCCTCGAGTCGTTCCGGAACGCGCGCTCGGACCTCGAGGACGTCCGGTACAACCTCGAGACCGAACGCGAGAGCATCACCGCGCTGGAGTCGGAGATCGACGACGTAGAAGGCGAACTCGGGGACCTCCCCGAGGAGGTCTCGGGCGACGTCGCCGAGGTCGAAGACCACATCGAGCGGCTCCGCGAACGGCGCCAGACGCTCGACTCGACCGTCAACGAGCTCCAGAAGGTGATCCAGTTCAACGAGGAGATGCTCGAGGGGACGAGTTCCGACGTCGTCGCCGCCCTGCGGGGAGACGACGACGACGCGGTCACGGACCGACTCGTCGACGAGCAGGTCGTCTGCTGGACCTGCGGTAGCGAGGTCGACCGGGGCGACGTGGAGACGACCCTCGACCGCATCCGCGACCTCCGTCAAGAGAAACTCTCGGAGCGACAGGACCTCCAGTCGCAGATCGACGAGCTGAAGACCGAGAAGGCCACCTACCAGGAGCAGAAACGCCAGCGCTCGCAGCTCCGCGACCGGCTCGGTCGCGCCGAGACCGAACTCGAACGCCGTCGCGACCGCGTCGCCGACCTCGAGGACGAGCGCGACGAGCTGGAGGGGCGCATCGACGACCTCGAACACGAGGTCGAACAGCTCCAGGACGAGACCCAGAGCGACCTGCTGGACCTGCACCGCGAGGCCAACCAGCTCGAGTTCGAGATCAGTCGCCGGCAGGACGACCTGGAGGACGTCTCCGAGGAGATCGAGCGCATCGAGTCCGAACTCGACCGCAAGGACGACATCGAGGCCGAACGGGCCGACCTCAGCGAGCGGATCGAGGAGCTCCGGACGCGTATCGACCGCATCGAGATCGAGGCCGTCGAGCAGTTCAACGACCACATGGAGTCGGTCCTCGAGATGCTCGCGTACGAGAACCTGGAGCGGATCTGGATCGAGCGCAAGCAGGAGCGGGTCAAAGAGGGGCGACGCCGCGTCGAGAAGTCGGTGTTCGACCTCCACGTCGTCCGCAGCACCGAGGACGGGACCACCTACGAGGATTCGATCGACCACCTCTCGGAGTCCGAACGGGAGGTCACCGGACTGATCTTCGCGCTCGCGGGCTATCTCACCCACGACGTCTACGAGACCTGTCCGTTCCTCCTGCTGGACTCGATCGAGGCCATCGACTCCGACCGCATCGCCCGCCTCGTCGATTACGTGGCCCAATACGCCGAATACGTCGTCGTCGCGCTCCTCGAAGAGGACGCTCGGGCCCTGGACGACTCCTACCAGCGCGTCACGAGCGTGTAGCGACTCGCCGGTCCGGCGGACCGGTCTCGCCGATCGCTCCGTCGCCGGGACCGACCCGGAACGCCGTCTCACTGCCCCGTGACGTCGCTCGACCGGACCGGTCGCCGACTACCGAACGAGATATTTACTCGCTCCGTAGTAAATGTTTGTAATTATAGGCCTCCGCAATAGCATATTTTTCCTGTTACTTTGGAATCGATCGACTGCGGACACGTTCGTATTCGGCGTCTCCGCCGGCGATACCGAAAGATAGCCATCGAACCCCGAGAATATCGAGACTGCCATCGGATAACAGTGCTAATACTGTCAGCCGGTGGCTCGATCGGGATCGACGAGGTCTCGATCGCGAAGCGGCCAGAGAGCGGCCGTCTCATCCGTATTTTCGAGACGGAGGCCCGCGACGGGCGGTCCTCGAGGGGGCGGACCGGGTCCGGATCGAATCAATCTCACATACATCTGTGATTACGTATATTTGTGGGCCAAAGACCGACATTTAGCTCTATCGAAATCGGAGCCAGCGGAGAGCAACGCCGTTCGAGCGGCGACCGAGACGGATCGCGCTCGCCGCGTACCACGACGACCCGCAGCCGGGCGGCCGATGCGGAACCGACGGGAAGCGATCCGTATCAGGGGCGGTCGGTGAGTCGGAGCCGTTCGCGGAGGCCTGCGACCGGGCGGTACGGCGACCAGTAGAGTTCCGCGCCGAGCCACGCGAGGACGGCGACGACGCCGAGGGCGCCGAAGGCGAGGTCGGTGAACCGGACCCACGACGGCGCGGCGTAGAGGAGGCCGTTGACGACGATGCTCGGGGTCAGTTCCTTGAGCCGGACCCAGACCGTCTCCACGACGGTCCGGTCGGGGTGAGTGATCCGGCCGGTCGCCGGCACCGCGCCGGGGTCGGCGTCGCCGCCGGCGGGCTGGACGAGCGGAACGCCGACGCCCGACCGGGCTCCCGACCCGCCCTCGGTGGTCCCGCGCGCATCGCGGATCGACCGCATGCTCGAGCCGCCGGCGCTCTCGTCGCCCGTCCCCAGCCGCTCGACGTCGTAGGGCATCCCGACGGTGACGCTCCAGGCGACGCTCCCGTCGGGCGCGACCTCGGCCACGCGGTCGCCGTGCGTGTCGACGACCAGGGTGTTCCCGCCGGGCAGCCGGTCGGCGTCGCGGGGCCACTGGAGGCGACTGTCGCGCCAGCCCCACGAGCGGCGCCACTCGCCGTCGGCTGCGGTCGTCGGTTCGCCCGTCTCCGGGTCGACGCGCTGGTACTCGAGCACGCGGTTGTTCTCCGAGTCGGCGACCGTGACCGCCGGTCCGCCCCGCGAGGGCGGGATGTAATCGGGATTGTGCTGCTCGTAGAGGACGTCGTAGTCGTTCTCCGACCCGAGCGTCCAGTTCGCGTCGACGCCCGAGCCGGGTTCGACGAAGACCACCCGGTCCATGTTCCGGACGCTCACCATGAACCGACCGTCCGGGAGGGCTTCGACGTCGTTGATGTGGGTCCAATCGCCCGCGGCCCCGCCGACGTCCGGGTCGAAGTACGCCGAGGCGTTCCACTCCCAGACCGTCTCGTCGGTCGTCGCGTTCACCACGCGGACGCTGTCGTGCAGGATGTCCGCGACGACGACGTGGGTGTCGTTGAGTCGGTCGACGTCGTGCCAGCGCGCCGAGTAGATGCGCGGCGTCACCTCCCCGTAGATCGTCCGCTCGGCGCCCGTGGTGAGGTTCACCCGCTTGAAGACGTTGTACGTACAGCGCTCGGTCGAGACGTTGGAACAGTCGGCCCCGTCGAGGTGTTTCGCCGCGAGGTACTCGACCGTGTAGCGCCGGTCCGCGACGGGGTCGACGTCGAAGTACACCCGGTAGTCGTCGTCGTAGTACGCGACGTCGCCCGCGCGGTCGAACGCGACGAGCTCCGCCTGTTCGTCGGAGGCGTAAAAGCCCTGGGTCGCCACGACCGTCAGGTTCGCGGCGTCGTGCTCGGCGGGGTCGACGAGCACGTGTCCCCGGGTCTGATTGGCGGCGCCGCCGGGCCGCTGTCCGCCCGCGTCGGTCAACCGCGAGGCGCCCGCGCCCGACGGTGCAGTTCCCGGCGGGCCCCCCTCCGGCGCCCCGACCCCCGACTCCCCGGTGGGAACGGTCCCAGGACCGACGACGGATCCGTGCGCCCGCGCCACGTTCGCGTCCGCCGTCGCGTAACTGCTCGCGACCGCCCCGGCCGCCAGCACCACCACTACGGCAAGCAGCGCGCGAACGTGTCGGCGGTCGGGGCCGTCCATGTCAGTGCCCTGCGGTAGGGACGGTTAAGTCTCTTTAGATCGGGTACCCCTACCGGTTACGGACGTACAACCGGCGGTATCACTCGGGCGAGACGAACACGTCGCCGTGAAGTCGGTCGACGACGTCGTCGGCGAGCAGGCGGAGGTTCTCCGTGTCGTCGCGGTTGTAGGAGACGAGCGTCTCCAGGGCGCGCTCGTCGCCGCGTTCGTACTCGCGCCAGAGCCGCACCGCGTCCTCGCCGGAGAGGTCCGGTCGGTCGCGGTCGATCCCCGTCTCCCGTTCGATGGCTTTCAGTCCGCCGGTCAGTCCGAGTCGCCGACAGGGGTACAGCAGGTCGACGTGGGGGACGTCGACGTCGACGTCGAACGCCGTTTCGAGGAACGGGACGTCGAAGCGCTTGCCGTTGAACGTCACGAGGATGCTCGCGTCGTCGAGGCGCCGCTGGAGTCGCCCTGCGGTCAGGTCGCGTCCGGCGACCAACACCTCCGTCTCGCCCGGCGAGTGGAGGCCCACCACCGTCACGTCGTGGCGCTGGCTGTCCAGCCCCGTCGTCTCGATGTCGAGGAAGCAGGCGCCCTCGCGGAAGTTCTCGTAACACCGCCAGTGGCTCCCCGAGGGGAATCGCTCGCGGAAGAACGCGGCGTCGCCGTCGTCGAGGCGCTCGGCGGCCGTCGCGACGAACGACTCGACGTTCTCCGCCTGACGCGCGCCGACGGCCGACGGGTCGAACGCGTCCCAGTGTGTGATCCCCGACTTCCAGAGCGAGCGCTCGGTCTTCTCGCCCACGCCGTCGACCGGGATGAAGCTGTTCTCGATGCGCACAGTGAGGGGATTCGCGGCCGCTGACTTGTCCTTTTCGCTCACACGCTCGCCGACCGCCCGACGGCCGGCCTCGCCGGCCGTTCGCGCCGAGCGGGCGCGCGTCGCCGCGTCGTTTATGTTGGTCTCGTCCCAACCACCGACGATGGTCCGACGGCACGCACTCGTCGCGATGGTGGCGCTGTCGCTGACGGGTTGTAGCGCCCTCTCGCCCGCCGGCCCGGCGACGCCGTCGGAGACGGTGACGCCGCTGCGCGTCCCGACCGAGACGGCCGAACCCGACCTCGCGCCCCCGCCCGGCGTCTCCGGCAACGGATCGGTCTCGCCCGGCGCGCTCGCGCGCGCTCACCGGCGCGCGCTCGGAAACCGCTCGCTCACGTGGACCGTCGAGTTCGTCCAGCGGGACCGCGAGGCGGGCGCCGTCATCGACGGCGTCACGAAGCGCCTGCAGGTCGGGTCCGGGGGGACCTACCGCCTGCGGACCGCCGGGATCGCAAACCAGTCCCAGACGCTGTACGTCGACGGGACCGGCACGTACGTCCGGACGGTCATCAACGACGCGTCGGTGACGCGCCGCCTCGAGAACAGTATCGGCTACCGGAACTACCTCACGACCGGACGGTCGCTCCACCGCTACCTCGAGACCGCCGACGCGAGCGTCTCGCGCGTCCGCCGGCGCGGACGCCCCTACTACCGGGTCCTCGTCACCGCGCCGCCGCCGGCACTGGCCGACGGGCACCCGAAGCAGACGGTCCACAACTACACGGCGACGGCCTACGTCACCCCCGAGGGCCTCGTCCGGACGCTCGTCGTGCGCTACGACTACTCGCTGCGGTCCGACCGCGTCGCCGTCTCGATACGGACCGGGTACGACCGCGTCGGCCGGACGACCGTCGAGCGCCCCGACTGGGCGGCCGAGCCGGCTCGCGGGGCAACGGCGACCGACGCCGCCGGCACCGCGACCGCTGTCGACGGTCGCGGGAACGGGACCGCGGCGGGGGAACGATGAGCCGTCGCTCGCGGGCGGCGCTGGTCGCCGCGGCCTGTCTGCTCGCGCTGTCGGGGTGTAACGCCTTCGCCCCGTCGGCCGAGCCGGCGACGGACACCGTGACGCCGGTCCCGATTCCGACGGTCGACGCGAGCGGGCAGGCGACGCCGACCGCGCGGTCCCCGACCGCCCGGCCCGAGTTGGCGCGGTTCCCCGGGGTCTCGTCGCGCCGGGGGATCGACGTGGCGACGCTGCTCGCCGCTCACGTCCGCTATCTGTCGGCGCGCTCGTACACGGTCACCTGGACCCGCAGGACAGCGGGCGGAACGGGCCCGGTCGCCCGGCAGTTCCGCCACCGCATCGCCGTCGGCGACGACGCCTCCCTCCGACACACCGAGGGGGATCGGACCGGACCGGTCACGACGTACGTCGGCGCGGTGGCCTACCGGCGCGTGGTCGCCGACGGGGCGGCGACCGTCGAACCGGCGGACGTCGCCGACAGCGAGGGCGCCGGGGAGCGGTTCGCACAGCTCGTCGCCTTCGAGGTGAGGGCCTTCTTCGGGAACGGGTACGACACCCTTGACGTCGTCGAGCGCGACGGACGCCGGTACGCCAGAGCGTTCACGACGCGACCGCCGCCGGAGCTGGCGTCGATCTACGACGCCTACGCGCTCCGGAACTTCACCGCGACCGTCTGGGTCGCCCCGCAGGGGTACGTGCAGGCGCTCCACTACGAGTTCGAGCTCGTGTCCCCCGAGGACAGCCTCGCCGTCGAGTGGCGCTACGCCTACACCGACGTCGGCGAGACGACCGTCGAACGGCCGACCTGGGTGCCGGCGAACGCGACCGCCAGCCCGCCGGTCGCAGCGACGCGCACTCCCGAACCCGCTCGCGTCCCGCCGCCGACCGTCGCGAACGCGACCGCCGCGAACGAGACCGCCACGAGCGCGGGCTGACCGAACCGCCCCGGCCCCCCACCGTCTCGACGGCCCCGTGAGAACCACCAACGATCGCCACGTGAGAGTCTGACGACCGGAACTTCTTTTTCGATCTCGAGTTAATTTCTCGCTGTATTTCGTGAAAAGAATTATGGCCGTGCCCGGCGAACGCTGGGACATGATACGCGTCGGCGTCAACGGGTACGGAACGATCGGCAAGCGGGTTGCGGACGCGATCCGCGCCCAGCCGGACATGTCGGTCGCGGGCGTGGCGAAGACGAGCCCGAACTTCGAGGCGGAGGTGGCGCGCGAGCGGGGGTACTCGCTCTACGCGGTCGACGAGGAGCGGGTCGAGGCGTTCGAGGCGGCGGGGTACGACCTCGCGGGGACCGTCGACGAGCTGGTCGACGCGAGCGACGTCGTGGTCGACGCCACGCCCTCGGGGGTCGGCGCGGAGAACGCCGATCTCTACCGCGAGCGCGACACGCCGGCGCTGTTCCAGGGGGGCGAGGACGCCGACGTTGCCGAGGTGAGCTTCAACGCCCGCGCCAACTACGAGCGCGCCCGCGGCGCGGACTACGTCCGCGTCGTCTCCTGCAACACGACCGGGCTCTCGCGGCTGTTCGCGCCGCTCGAGGAGGCCTACGGCATCGAGAAGGCGCGGATCACGCTCGTCCGTCGCGGCGGTGACCCGGGTCAGACCGGTCGCGGCCCGATCAACGATACGCTGCCGGACCCCGTGGCGATCCCCTCCCACCACGGCCCGGACCTGAACACGATCTTCCCCGGGATGAGCGTCGATACGATGGGGATGAAAGTGCCCGCGACGCTGATGCACACCCACGCCGTCAACGTCACGCTCGAGACGGCGACCGACGCCGAGGCGGTCCGCGACCTGCTCGACGACGAGTCGCGGCTGTTCGTCCTCCCGGCCGATCTCGCCATCGACGGCGCCGGCAAACTCAAGGAGTTCGCCCAGGACGCCGGCCGCCCGCGCGGGGACTGCTGGGAGAACTGCATCTGGGGCGAGTCGATCACCGTCGAGGACTGCGATTCGTCGGAGGCGGCTCGAAACGACGGCGAAGCCGCCTGCGACCTGTATCTCTTCCAGGCCATCCACCAGGAGGCCGACGTCGTGCCCGAGAACGTCGACGCCGTCCGCGCCGTCGCCGACACCGCCGACCGCGAGGAGAGCATGACGCTGACCGAAGACGCCCTCGGACTCGACGGCCGGATCGGCCGCGCGAGCCGCGACTCGGTCGTCCCCGCGCCGACGGTCACCGACGGCGGTCGCGAGCCCGGCGCGGAGTAGCGGCGACGCCGACGCGACGAAGCGACCGCCGACCGCGCTCGCCGCTCGGCGTCTCGCCCGCCGATTCGCCCGCCGACCCTACAGCTCGAACCGGTCGATGTCCCCGGACTCGGTGTCGAGGACGACCGCGTACTGGGGGCCGGGCGCCGCGTCGAAGGGGATTCCGCCGGGGTTGATCCTGACCGTGCCGTCGCGCTCCTCGCGGGCGAACTCGTGGGTGTGCCCGTGGAGGACGTAGTCGTAGTCCCCGCAGTCGACCAGCGCGTCGACGATCGGTTCGCTCGTACCGTGGTAGACGGCGAAGGCGAGTCCGTCGAATGTCAGTTCGCCCATCTCGGCGAGGTAGGTGCCGAAGTCCTCGACGGCGTCGGCGAGAGCCCACTCCCCGTCGTTGTTGCCGCGGACGGCGTAGAAGTCGAAGTCGGCGTCGAACGGCGTCGCCGAGAACGGCGCGACGATATCCCCGCAGTGGACGACCGCCTCGCAGCCCTCGCGTTCGAACACCTCGACCGCCCGTTCGACCGCTCTCCCGTCGTCGTGCGTGTCGGAGACGATTCCCAGTCGCATGACGGGCCGTTCGACCGGTCGACAAATCAAGCCTTCCCCGCCGGATCCCCATTCGAGAACGGCGCGACGAGTCCCCGCGGACCCCGCGGTGCCGGTGCGGTCGAGAGATTCACTCGCCGCCGAGTTAGTTTATTTTCGCCCGACAGAGAAAGAAATTTAATCGCTCGCGCCCAATTCCGGATCATGACAGACACCGGGGGCGACTGGACGCGGCGACACGCACGGCTCGGCGGGGACGGAGTCCGGGAGACCGCGGACCGCGCGGAGGCGCGAACGTCCGGCGACGGCGAGGGAGGGATCGTCCGGGCGGCGCCGCCGGACGACGACTGGCGGGCGCGTCACGCTTGGTGTCGCCGGACGTGAGGTCGAAACCGCGGGCGGCAGTTCGTCTCCGGTACCTCGTCTCAGTCCCGGATCCGTAGCGCCTCGACACCTGCGAGCGGCTGGCCGGTGAGCGCGCGGATGTAGGCGCCGCCGGCGATCGAGACGTGGTCGAAGTCGTCCTCGTCGAGCCCGTACATCTCGATGGCCCGGGACGTGTCGCCGCCGCCGACCACGGAGAAACAGTCCGTCTCCGCGATGGCCTCGAGCACCCCGACGGTGCCGTCGGCGAACCGTTCGTCCTCGAACAGCCCGAGTGCGCCCTTGACGAAGACCGCCTCCGAGCTGTCGACGTACGAGGCGTACTCGTCGACGGTGTTCGAACCGACGTCGAGGAACGCGCGGTCTTTCTCTTCGATGTCGAGCACCTCGATCTCGTCGCGCTCGCCATCCTCGTCCTCGAACGCCAGGTCCAGCGCCAGTTGGATCCGCGTCTGGTACTCGTCGAGGAGGTGCTCGATCGTCTCGCGGTTCTGTGCCCACTGGTCGTCGAAGAGATCCATCCCCTCGATGTCGCACCCGACGGGGACGTCCGTCGCCCGCAGGAACAGCTCGCCCGCGATCCCCCCGAGGAGGTAGTTGTCGACCCGCTCCTCCAGCGCGGTCATCACGTCGATCACGTCGGTGGCCTTCGTGCCGCCGACGACCATCGTCACCTCGCCGTCGAACTCGCGCTCGGCGATGGCCGAGTTGGCCTCGTATTCGGCCTCCATCACCCGCCCGGCGTAGGCGGGCAGCACCTCCGGAAAGCCGACGATCGAGGCGTGCGAGCGGTGGGCCGCCGAGTAGGCGTCGTCCACGTACGCGTCGAACTCCGGCGCCAGCGTCCGCACGAACTCCGTCTCGGCTTTCGTCTCGGGGTCCTCCTCGGGCAGTTCCTCGTCGCACATCCGCGTGTTCTCCAGCAGGAGTATCTCCCCGCCAGACAGGTTTCGGATCGCGTCGATCGCGTCGTCACCGAAGGTGTCCGCGACGAACGCCACCGGTTTGCCGACGCGGTCCGCGAGGATCTCGGCGTGCTGTTCGAGTGAGACGAACGTGTCCCGTCCGGGTCGGCCCTGGTGGGCCATCAGCACGACCGCGCAGTCCCGATCCGCGAGTTCCCGGACCGTCTCGGCGTGGCGCTCAAAGCGGCGGTTGTCCTGCACCACGCCGTCTTCGACCGGCGAGTTGAGGTCGAGTCGCACGAGCACGCGCCGCCCGTCTTCGAGGTCGTCGAGGGTCTTGAACGAGGCCATGTGTCCGTTCGATCCGACGGCCGGCGGCGAGAAAAAACCGTCCGTTCGCCGGTCAGTCCAGCGCGGCCGCGAGGGAAAACGAGAGCGCGCCGCCGAGGAGGGCACCGAGCGCGGCGAGGACCGCGCCCGAGACGGCCCACGGTTCGACCCCGCCGGCGAGCACCGCGCCGGCCGCCGCACCGCCGGCCGCGCCCACCGAGAACCTGCGTCTCCGCCACGCCGGATGGTTCCACTCCTCCGGATCCCCCAGGAGTTTCGCGCGAAGCGCCATCAGCGGGAGATGACACCTCGAATATAAATTCGTTGCGGTCACTCGGTCGGTCGGGCCCGGCGACCGCGAGCGACCGGGACGGCGGGGTCGTACGGATTCCTGCAGGACAGTCTGAGGCCGACCGCACGCGGTCGTGCGGTCGACCCGACAAACGCGTGCTCCGAACCCCTGTCAGTACTCGGAGACGAACTCGGCCACGTCGAGCATCCGGTTGGAGAAGCCGAACTCGTTGTCGTACCAGGTGAGGACCTTCGTCATACCGTTGACGACGTTGGTCGACTGCAGGTCGACCTGCGAGGAGTAGGGGGACCCCTGGATGTCCGTCGAGACGACCTCGTCGTCGGTGACGCCGAGCACGCCCTCGAGTTCGTCCGCCGCGGCCGCGCGGAACGCCTCGTTGACGTCGCTCTCGGTCACGTCGTCGTTCAGGTCGACGACGAACTCGGTGATCGAGCCGTTGGGGACCGGGACGCGGATGGCCATCCCGTCGAGTTTGCCCTCGAGTTCGGGGAGGACCTCCGTGGCGGCCTGGGCGGCGCCGGTCGAGGTCGGGACGATGTTCTCGGCGGCCGCGCGGCCGCGGCGGGTCTTGGCCTTCGGGCCGTCGACGAGGTTCTGGGATCCGGTGTAGGCGTGGACCGTGGTGAGCTGTCCGGCCTCGATGCCGAACCGCTCGTCGAGCACCTTCGCGACCGGCGTGATGGAGTTCGTGGTGCAGGAGGCGTTGGAGACGACGTCCTCGCCGTCGTACTCGTCGTGGTTGACGCCGTAGACGA
>JBDGSU010000013.1:0-15304 GCA_042217395.1 Halosimplex sp. | reverse complement strand
TCGACTCCACAGCGACCGCTCAGCAGTATCAACAATCTCCTACGCAAGAGCGATACGAGTAATATTCCCGAGAGTGAAGTCTAACTAACCACCATACCGCAACGGTGCTGTTACGCTTCGGGGTTCAAGTCCAATCTGAAATCGCCGTACGAAGAGGGGTTCAGAGAGGCCGAATCCGAATATTGGCGTCAGAAGGACTGTGCGGTGTGTTTTACCCGAACGAAGCAAGGGAAATGGGGTCGGAGGGATTTGAACCCCCGATCGACTGATATCTCCGGTAGCGCCTCGGAACTCCAGAGGGTCATCATACGACCGATGATCAGTCGGCCGTTCAGTATATCAGCTGGAGTGTCGTCCCGGGCGCCGTTGCCTCTGGAGTCAGTCGCCATGCCGGACTTGGCCACGACCCCGCCTGCATCCATCGGTATGCCCAATCGCACTAAAGGGGTTTCGGTCTCTGCCGACGCTGCATCCGCCGAACGTCAGCCCTCGTCGGTCTCCGCCCAGTCGCACTCCTGGCACTTGTAGCCGGTCACGAACGACGTGACGCCGGGCATGTAGCCGACCTTCAGTACGTTCTCGCCGCAGTCGGGGCAGTCCCGGTCGGCGTCCTCGATGGGCTCGGCGTCCATGACCGACTCCCCTTCGATGAGTTCGGCGAGTCGCTTGGGCGTGACCATCCGCCCCTGCACGACGCGATTGTCTGCCATACCGTTGCATGACCGCGCCCACTCGTAAGCCCTTCCACTTCTGATTCGGAGGAGTGCCCGGTTCGTCGACTGGAGGGTAACACAGCACCGCAAACAGCGTGAAAGCCCCGACTCGTTCGACTTCTGCGACTCGCTGCGCTCCTCACCTCCGCCCTCGCTCGCTTCGCTCGCGAGGGCATTCGGTTGCGGTGCTTGCGTCGTCTCGTACGTCGAACGAGTCGCCCCTTTCGTTCCCACCCACGTAGCTGGGCCGGACTGGCTATGTGGGTGGGAATGAAAGGGGCCGTCTTCTGCGGGAACCCCGGCGACGCAAGCACTGCAACGAGCGGAGCGAGTGAAGCGCGCAGCGAGCCGCGGGAGCGCAGAAGACGAGGGCTTTCACGCTGTTCTTGACTGTAGTCTCAGTAGCGGTGCGGTCGAACCGAACGCGACTATCCGCAGCAACTCACAACCAGGGTGCGCGCTCGTTGTCGGCGGAGACGTAGTTGGAGACGCGGCCGGGGACGGACTCGTGCTCGTCGTCTTCGTCGTCGTCCTCGTCGTCCGCCGCCGCGATCTCGGGTTCGCCGCCGTCCGCGACGGCGCCGTCGTCCTCCGGACTGTCACCGGGAACGCCCTCGTAGTCGCGGTCGCCGTCGGGGTCGAACGCGAACAGCGCCGTCACGCCGAGGACGGCGAGCGCGATGGGGGCGTCACCGGGGACGAGACCGAATATCGAGAGGGGCAACACGCCGAGCGCGACCGCGCTGCCGAAGCGGAAGCGGTCGATGTCGACGACGGCGCGCAGCCACGGCCCGAGCAGTGCGACCAGAAGGGCGAACCCGACGCCGACGCCGGCGGCGGCGACGGCCCGCGCGATCAGTTCGGGGTCGGCCCTCACCGACAGCCCGACGCCGCTCGGTTCGAAGCTCGCGACGAGGCCGAGCGCGATGATGACCGCGGGCCTGGGCAGGTACTCGCCGATGCGGGCGCTGGCGGTCTTGGCGGCGACGGTCAGGATGACCAGTCCGGCGAAGCGGGCGAACACGTCCATCGCGACCATGTCGCGGATGGTCGGCGCGATCGCCGCTTCGAACGCGGCGACCGGGAGCAGGACCGCACCGACGGCGAGGATGGCCGTCGCGACCTCGCGGCGGGAGCCGTCCATCTCGGCGAGGACGACCGCGACGGTCGCGCTACCCCCGAAGATGAGCAGCCCGACTTCGAGGATGCCGACGGGGTCCGACAGCGCGCCCGCGAGGACGAGCGCTGGGAAGATGCCGTCGACCAGCGGGAGACACATGATGGTCGCGAGGAGCGTCGTCGCACCGCCGACGCGTCGCTCGACGGTGAGTGCGACCGGGTGCTGGGAGCTACTCATGCGCTCAGACGTGGCCGTCTCCCGTGGCCAGTGGGTGGTCCGACCGGCGATACGAGTCCCGGTAGACGGCGGCCGTCTCCCGGGTCGCGTCGACGTTCGCGGTCGGCTGCTCCGTGAAGTTCCAGTCCCGTTTGAAGAAGTCGGCAGAAGCTGTGAACGCGACGGTTCGAGCGTCGCGGGAAGTCTTCTGACCGATGCCAGCGATGGCGGGACTGGCGGAGTCCATATCTATCATTATTTTCCAATCGAGTATAAGAATTGCGTGAGAGACGGACACATACGACGCGATCCGGCCGACAGAACCGCGGCGAGGGTGACCCGGCGGGCGAGAGTCCCGCACTGCCCGGACGCGACCGCACGGGCGGTCGGATGTCGCGCACCGATTCGCCCCCGGAGTGGTCGGTACCGGGAACGCCTGGCACGGAGCGACCGTCTCGCAACGTTTTTGACCGGCCGTGCGCGACGGTTTACATGGCGAACGATCCCGAACCCTTCTCGGAGAAACTCCGCGTACCGGAGGCGCTGACGTTCGACGACGTCCTCCTGCGGCCCAAGGAGAGCCGGGTCGAGGCGGACGAGGCAGACACGACGACGCGGGTGTCGAAGAACGTCCAGCTGCAGATCCCGGTCCTCTCGGCGGCGATGGACACGGTCACCGAAGCGGACATGGCTATCGCGATGGCCCGCGAGGGCGGACTGGGCGTCATGCATCGGAACATGGACGTCGACGCGATGGTCGCAGAGATCGAGCGCGTCAAGCGCGCCGACGAGCTCATCATCCGCGACGTCGTGACGGCCTCGCCGGACCAGACGGTCCGAGAGGTCGACGAGATGATGGCCTCGGCCGGCGTGTCGGGGGCCCCGGTCGTCGACGACGACGACGAAGTGCTGGGGATCATCTCCGGCACCGACATCCGCCCGTATCTGGAGGTCGGCGAGTCCGACGAGGTGCGCGAGGCGATGACCGACGAGGTCATCACGGCCCCCGAGGACGTGACGCCGCGCGAAGCGCTCGAACTCATGTACGAGCACAAGATCGAGCGGGTCCCGATCGTCGACGACGGCGACCGCCTCATCGGCCTCATCACGATGCAGGGCATCCTCCAGCGCCGCGAGTACGACGCCGCGGCCCGCGACGACGAGGGGGCGCTCCGGGTGGGCGTCGCCGTCGGTCCCTTCGAGGCCGACCGCGCCGCGGCGGCCGACGAGGCCGGCGCAGACGTCCTGTTCATCGACTGCGCGCACGCGCACAACCTCAACGTCGTCGACAGCGCGCGCGAGATCACCGAGGCGGTCGACGCGGACGTCGTCGTCGGGAACGTCGGTACGCGCGAGGCCGCCGAGGCCGTCGTCGACTTCGCCGACGGCATCAAGGTGGGAATCGGCCCGGGCTCTATCTGTACCACGCGCGTCGTCACCGGTGCCGGGATGCCTCAGATCACCGCCGTCGCGCAGGTCGCCGACGTGGCGAGCCCGGAGGACGTCCCCGTCATCGCCGACGGCGGCATCCGTTACTCCGGCGACGCCATCAAGGCCATCGCCGCGGGCGCGGACGCGGTCATGCTGGGGTCGTACTTCGCGGGCACCGACGAGGCGCCCGGTCGCGTCGTGACGATGAACGGCAAGAAGTACAAGCAGTACCGCGGCATGGGCTCCGTGGGCGCGATGCAGTCGGGCGGCGGGGACCGCTACCTGAAAGACGTCGACGAGGACGAGGAGGACGAGATGGTCCCCGAGGGCGTCGAAGCGGCCAAACCCTACAAGGGCACGCTCGCCAGCGAGCTCCACCAGCTCGTCGGCGGCATGAAGTCGGGCATGGGCTACGTCGGCGCCGAGACCGTCCCCGAGTTCAAGGAGCGCGCCGAGTTCGTCAGGGTCTCGCAGGCCGGTCAGCAGGAGGGCCACCCCCACGACGTCGTCATCACCGACGAGGCGCCCAACTACAGTCCCGACGGCTCCTGACGCGGCGATCCGTCCCCCCGTTCTCCGTCCGGACCACCGGCCGGACCGCAATTCTCAGGGGCGTCCGGCGACGACTGTTCGGCCATGACTGTCGACGTGCGGGTCGCCGCGGGCGCGGCCGACCGGGAGGCCGCACTCGCGGTGCGACGCGAGGTGTTCGTCGAGGAACAGGGCGTGCCCGAGGACCTCGAGATGGACGGGCGAGACGACGATGCGGTCCACTTCCTCGCCGTCGACGATAGCGGGACAGACGGGGCGGCCCCGGTCGGGGGCGACCCCGTCGGGGCGGCCCGGTTCCGGGAGGTCGACCCCGGCGTCGGGAAGGTAGAGCGCGTGGCCGTGGTCGCCGACCGCCGCGGCGAGGGGATCGGTCGCGAGTTGATGGCGACGCTCGAAGCGACGGCCGCCGAACGCGGCGTCGAGCGACTGGTGATGCACGCCCAGACCGACGTCGAGGCGTTCTACGCCCGACTGGGCTACGAGACGACCAGCGGCGTGTTCGAAGAGGCCGGCATCGACCACGTCGAGATGGAGAAGTCGCTTCGATAGGGATGTGAGCGCGGGCGAAGGTCGGTGCGTCGCGTCCGCTCGTCGGCGCCGTCACGCCCGCTCGCTCGCGCCGGGCGCGGCGGTCGCGCGCGTGGCGGTCGCCTTGAACGAGGCGACGACCGACGCGCCGGGGACCAGCCCGAGCGTCTCCAGGCTCGTCTCGGTGACGCGGACCGCGAGCGGGTCGGCCGCCCCGACGTCGATGCGGACGAGCGCGGTGCCGTCGCTGCGCTCGACGTCGACGACGGCGCCCTCGAAGCGATTGCGCGCGCTCGTCTCGCCGCCGGCCGGCGCGCTCTCGGGGGCGTGGAGAGTCACCGCGTCGGACCGGAACGAGACCTGTACCTCGTCGGCGTCCGTGAGCGCGAGGGCGCGGACGGTCCCCGCGGCGGTCTCAACGGTCACCAGGTCGCCGTCGCGTTCGCCGACGCGCCCGTCGAGGACGAGTCGCTCCGTCGCGGCCGTCCCCTCCAGCGCGGCCTGCAGGCGGTCGAACTTCGCGAGGAGCTCGCGCGCGCCGTCGGTCAACCGACTCCCGCCGCCCTCGCTCCCGCCGCGCCGGCGCTCGACCAGCGGCCCCGCCGCGTCCTCGAGGTCGCCGACCCGCGCGTGTGCTCTGGAGTACGACCGCCCGAGCGCGGACGCCGCGGCGTTGAGCGACCCGTGCTCGGCCACCGCGCGCAACAGGGCCGCGTCCCGGCCGTCGAACGTCTCCTCCCCCACCCGCAGGTGGGCCTCGAACCCCGCGTCCATACCCCCGCGTCGACCCCGGCGACCAAAATCGTTATGTCTCGACCGGAACAACGCCGATATGTCTATGCCGACACAACGGTCGGGGGCCGGAGATGACGGCGAGGCGGCACGGAGGGGCGGTCTCGGCCGTCGCGCGTTCCTGGCCGCGGTCGGCGCGGCGGGGACGACCGCGACGGCCGCCGGCCTGAGCGGGTGCGTCGGCGGCGTCGACGGTCCGGAACGCGCGACCGGCGACGACGGCACGAGCGACGGCGGAGGCGCCGCGACCGGAAGCGCCGCGGGGAGCCGGGCCGACGAACCGGTCTCCGTCCTCGCCGCGGGGAGCCTCCAGCTCGCGTTCTCCGAAGGGCTCCGCTCGGCGGTCGAGCGGCCGGTACGGGTGGAGGCCCACGGGTCGGTGACCGTCGCGCGGCTCGTCGCAGAGGGGAAGCGCGACCCCGATATCGTCGCCCTGGCCGACACGGCGCTGTTCGACAGGGTGCTCTCGACCGAGTGGCACGCCGAGTTCGCGACGAACGCGCTCGTCGTGGCCTACACCGACAGCGACGCCGGGCGACGCGTCGGCGCGGCCGACCGCTGGTTCGACCCGATCCTCGCCGGGGAGGCCGCGCTGGGCCGCACCGACCCCGACACGGACCCGCTGGGCTACCGGACGCTGTTCGCGCTCGAACTGGCCGGCGAGCACTACGACCGCCCGGGGCTGCGCGCCGACCTCACCGCCCCGCGACAGGTCTACCCCGAGACGTCGCTGCTCTCCCGGTTCGAGACCGGCGACCTCGACGCCGCCGTCGTCTACCGGAGCATGGCCGCGGACCGCGGCTACGACTACGTCGACCTCCCGCCCGAAATCGACCTGAGCGACCCCGCCCGCACCGGGGCGTACCGGGCGGCGACCTACGACCTGGACAGCGGCGAGACGGTCCGCGGCGCGCCCATCGAGTACGGCGCCGTCGCGCGCAGCGACGCCGAGCGCGTCGCCGAGACGTTCGCGACCCTCGTCGGCGGGGGGTACCTCCCCGACCACGGCTTCGCCGTTCCCGACGGGTTCCCCCGATACAGTGGTGATGTCCCGCGTGTCTACCGCCGGTGAGTCCTCCCCGTGGGGGTCGACCGCGCCGCTGGTCGGCGGCCTCCTGCTCGTCCTCTATACGGTCCCGGTCGCGTGGCTGTTCGTCGCCCAACCGCCGGCCGCGGTGCTGGCGTCGCTCGACGCGCCGTTCGTCGTCAGCGCCGCGCGGAACACGCTTGTCTCGGCGGCGGTGAGCGCGCTCCTCGCGACGGTGCTGGGCGTGCCGCTGGCCTACTGGCTGGCTCGCGCGCGCTTCCGCGGACGCGCGTTCGTCACCGCCCTCGTCGCGTTCCCGCTCGTGCTCCCGCCGGTGGTCAGCGGGATGGTCCTCCTGAGCGCCGTCGGCGCCGACGGGTTGGGCGGCCTCCTCGGCGTCCAGGTCACGGGCACGCTCGCCGGCGTCGTCCTCGCGCAGACGTTCGTCGCCTCGCCGTTCGTCGTCCTCACCGCCCGGAGCGCGTTCGAGGCCGTCGACGGCGACGCCGAGGAGGCCGCACGGACGCTCGGCGCGACCGAGTGGGGGGCCTTCCGCAGGGTGACGCTCCCGCTCGCCGGACGAGGGATCCTCGCGGGCGTGACGCTGGCGTTCGCCCGCGCCGCCGGGGAGTTCGGCGCGACGCTGATGCTGGCGTACTACCCCCGCACGCTCCCCGTCCAGATCTGGGCCACCTTCCAGGGGCGCGGGCTCGACGCCGCCTTCCCGGTCGCCGTCGTCCTCGTCGCCCTCGCCTCGCTCGCGCTGGTGGTCCTGAACCTCGCCGGCGAGTCGACGCTCGGGTTCGCGGACTGATACGGATTCGGAACACGCGTGTACCGGGTCGACCGCACGACTGCATTCGGTCGGCCCCGGAATGTCCTGCAATGATCCGTACGACGATGGACCCGCGAGTTCGCTCCGGAGACGCGCCCTTTTTCACCGCCCGGCGACTCTCGGTTGGCATGAGCGACCGCGAGGAGTTCCTGGCCGGAGACCGGCCGGAGGACGTGTTCATGTACTTCGCCGAGGACGCGGTGTCGGGCATCGACGCGCTGGCCGGTCACGGCGAGCGGGTCGACGGTGGCGTCGTCCTCGTCGTCGAGGGCGACAGCGGCCGCAGCGCCTTCCAGCGCGCCACCGACACGGACCCGATGGCCTTCGCCAAGCGGGCGATGGCCAACGAGGGAACCGTCGACCCCGACTGCACCGGCGGAATCTGCCCCGACGCCGACGAGACCGAGGGACCGCACGACACCCGATTCGTCTTCGCCTTCGCCGAGGAACAGAACGAGAAGGTCGAGGGCCTGTACACGGAGGGCGACGTGATCCACGCGTACGTCCAGTGTACCTGCGGGACCGCCTACTCCGAGAAGTGGCTCGCCGGCGAGAAGTGACGGCCGAACGGCGATGACCGACCCGAAGTACGGCCCGCGCGACCCCCTCTCCGACGAGCGGGTCGCGAGCGCCGTCGCCGCCGTCCGCGCGGACTGGGCCGTCGTCCGCGCCGAACCGATGCCGGCCGGCAGCGATATCGTCTACGGCGTCACGGTCCGGGACGCAGAGGACCGCACGCGCGACGTCGTGCTGAAGTGCTTTCGCGCCGCCGGCCCCGTCGAAGGCCGCGACCCCGACCGATTCCTCGTCGAGGTCGACCTCCTCGAACTGGTCGGCCGGGAGTCCGACGTCCCGGTCCCGGCGGTGTACGGCGTCCGTCGGTCACACGGAGCCGTTCCCGCACCGGCGTTCCTGATGGAGCACCTCCCCGGCGAGCCGCCGCTGGGAGTCGCCGTCGGCGACGGCGGACCGGTCGCCGAGCGCCTCCTCGCCGACGCCGGGCGGTACCTCGCCCGGATCCACGACCTGCGGTCGTTCGACGCGTTCGGCGACCTGGTCACCGGCGAAGCGGGGCCCGCCGTCCGCGACGGGCGAGAGACGTGGTCCGACCGGCTTCGCGACATCGTCGACGGGGCGCTCGACGGGCTGGCGGAGACGCGGTTTTCCGACCTGGAGCAGCCGTTCCGCGAACGCGCCGACGACCGGTTCTCCGAACTCGACCTCGACGCGGAAGCCGCGCTCCTGCACGGCGACTACCGGCCGGGGAACCTGCTGACCGACCCGGAGACGGGAGCGGTGACGGGCGTCCTCGACTGGGGAGCCGCCCAGGCCGGCGACCCCCGGTACGAACTCGCGTGGGCCGTCTGCGAGTTCGCCGAACGCGCGCCCGTCGGATCATCGGTCCGCCGGTCCGTCGGCGAGGCCCTGTTCGACGCGTACGAGAGCGCGCGGGGGGAACCGCTCCAGCGCGACGACGACTTCGAGCGCCGGCAGTCGTTCTACCTGACGGTCTCGTGGCTGGTCGAGTGCCGGTGGTTCGACGCCTGGTGGGCGGGCGCCGAGGAGTCGGCGCGCGAGTCGCGAGCCGAGCGACTCCGGGAGAACGTCCGGTCGCTGGAGTGAGGCTATCGGTCGGTGTCGAGCCCTTCGTCTTCTTCGGGCGGGAGCGCGCGGAAGGCGTCGAGGATCGCCTGTTTCGCGACCGCGCCGCGAGTCGACCAGTGGTGGGCGTAATCGAGCATGTCGTCGTAGATGCGGGGCTTACAGCCCGCGGCGCGGGGGTGGCCGCCGCCGCTGACCTGCCGGGCGACCTCGTGGGCGCGCTCGAACGTCTCCGAGCCCCGGATCGAAGCGCTGCCGGCGGGCTTGACGACGACCGACGCGTCGGCGCCCTGCTGGCGCAGCGCCTCGGCGACCTCGTTCTGCGAGCAGCGGCCGTACGTGACCCCGACCGTCCAGTCGGCGACCTCGCGGAGTTCGGCGCGCTCGACGGCCTTCTCGATGAGGGCCTCCTTCTCGACGCGCTGTGCGTCGAGGAACTCCTCGACCGCCGGCGGGAAGTCGACACCGTAGCGGCGGATCACCCGGACGTACTCCTCGGGGTCGGCCCACATGGCGTAGTCGGCCAGGTCGTCGCTGCGTTCGTCCTCCTTGATCCACAGGTCGTGGTCGCGGGTGACCCGCGCGAGGCGTTCGAACTTCTCGGGGAAGCCGTAGTCGAGCTCCGCGAGGGCGACGTCGGTCGTACAGACCTCGTCGGAGTCGCCGACCGCGAGGTCGACACCGGCCGATTCGACGCGGTCAGCGACCTCGTCGTCCCACTGGTGGTGGTCGAACCAGCGGACCGTCGTCCGCTCGGCCAGCGCCTCGAGACCGGCGAGATCGTCCTCCGAGTCCGGACAGAGGTCGCAGACGAAGACGGTCGCGTCGTCGGGGGCGTACTCGACGGCCCACTCGATGCTCTGGGCGAGTTCGTGCGGGCCGGAGGCGACGAGCGCCGCGTCGTCGCCGTGTACCTCGCGGATCAGGGCGACACAGCCCAGCCCGTCCGCGTCGGTGTCGGCGATCACGACGGTGTCGGCCCCCGAGAGCGCGTCGACCGCCTCCTGTTCTTTCTCCGTCTCCCGCAGCGAGTCGGGGTAGAAAAAGCCCTCGCCCGGGAGGACGGACTTCCGCTCGAGCGGGAGTCGCTCGTCGTCGATGATCCGGTCGTCCATACCGACTCGAGCGGTCCCGTCGCAATGAAGCCCCCGGTTGGGTGGGTAGCGAGGCCGACCGGGGAGACGTCCCCGAGCGAGCGCCCCGGGAAGGCGAGCGGCGAACGGAGTGACCCGCGAGGCCGACCGGGGGGAGGCCTCGGGAAGGCGAGTGGGAAACGGAGTGACCCGCGGACCGCGAGGTGCGACTCACCCGGTTCGGATTCGGAGCGAGACGGTTCGGGATCGACCGCACGCAGTCCCGGGTCGACCCGGGAGACGCTCGCTCCGAACCCGTATCAGGCGGCCTGTTCTTCGAGTTCCGCGGCGTCGAGCTGGCGGACGGTGAGTACGGGTCGGTCGCAGCGGCGGACGACGGCCTCGGCGACGCTCCCGAGGACGAACCCGTGGTCGCCGTGTCGCCCGCGAGTGCCGAGCGCGACGACGTCGGCGTCGACCGCCTCGGCGTACTGAGTGATCTCCGCGCCCGGTCGGCCGTTGCGGACCGCGGTGGTGACCGACCCGTCGGAGCGGTCGCGCACGTCGTCGAGCGCGTCCTGGGCGGCCGCTTCGAGGGCGTCGACGAGTTCCTTGCGCAGTTCGTCGGGCGAGGCCGCGACGTCGCCCCGGTCGACGACGTACAGCGCGTGGACCTCTGCGTCGAACTTCCCGGCGAAGTCCAGCGCGACGTCGACGGCCCGCGCGGCGCTCTCGGAGCCGTCCGTCGCGATGACCACCGTCTCGAACATGGTCGAGCTATTTCGGGCCAGGGTGATAAACGGCGCGAGTCGCGAGGCCGACCGCAAGGGAGGCCTCGGACTGAACGAGCGGGGAGGAACGACCCGCGAGTCGTGCGGCGCGACTGGAAGGAGCGCCGCAGACAATGCGAACGGGGAGGAACGACCCGTGAGCCGCGAGGCCGACCGCAAGGGAGGCCTCGGACCGAACGAGCGGGGAGGAACGACCGGTGACGGAACCTCGGTGACTTTTTGCCCTCCCTGACCGACTCGTCGAGCATGAGCCTCGACATCGAGCAGGTCCTCGTGCCGGTCGACGCCACGGACCAGGCGGAGCGGGCCGTCCGGTACGGGCTCGCGGTCGCCGAGCGATACGACGCCGCCGTGCACGTCCTGCACGTCATCGACGAGCCGGTCAAGCGGGGGATCGAGAGCGGCGAGGTCGACGCCGAGACGGTCGCCGACGAGCAGGCGTCGTTCGTCGACGAGGCGACGGACATCGCCGGCGACGTCGACGTCTCCCACTCGACGGTGGTCGGGTTCTCGCGGTCGCGACTGCGCCAGCACCCCGGGAGCGCCATCCTCGACGTCGCCGAGGAGCTGCCCGCCGACTTCATCGTCGTCCCGCGCGAGCGCGGGACCGAACCGGACGAGACGCTGGGCAAGTCGGCGCAGTACGTCGTCGAGTACGCCAGCCAGCCCGTGCTCTCGGTCTGAGAAATACCGACCGGCGGTCCCGGCGAGTCAGCCCAGCCGGATCGACATCTCGAGTTCGAAGCTCTCGGCGTTGCTCGTCTCGAACCCGAGCTTCTTGTAGAGGGCGATGGCCGGTTCGTTCCACCGCTCGACGGTCAGCCACACCTTCTCGATGCCGGCCGCCCGGCCGGCCCCGAGCAGTCCTTCGAGGAGTTTCGTCCCGATGCCGGCGCCCTGGTAGTCGTGGAGGACGAACACGGCCAGCTCGTAGGCTTCGTCGCGGTCGGGGACGAGGATGGCGTGGCCGACGGGCGCGCCGTCGTGGTCCGCGACGACGTTGACGGACTCCTCGGAGAGGAGCGTGTCGAGCCAGTCGCGGATCGCCTCCTCCTTGATCGGCGGGATGCCCTGGGCGCGGTCGGCCGCGTCGAAGTCGTCGTACATCCTCGCGAGCGCGTCGAAGTCGCCGATCCCGCTCGATTCGATCCGGATGTCCCGACCGTCGCCGTCGGTGAACGACAGCGGGGGATCGGGGAACGAATCGGCCGGGTCGTCGGGATAGGTGCGTCCGCTCATCTGACGAGAGTCACCGTCGTGTCGGCGTTCAACAGCACGAACTCGGCCACCTCGCCGAGCTCGATCTTCCCCATCGGGCTGCGCTGGCCGCCCCCGATGACGATGCGGTCGAACCCCTCGCGCTCGGCGAACTGCGAGAGCTGACTCCCCGGATGCCCCGGGAGGCGGGTCACCTCCGCCTCGACGTCGGCCTCGGCGACCCGTTCGCGGACCTCCGCCTCCACCTCGTCGGCGTCGTAGTCTTCCGACGTGTCGAGGACGGCGACGGTCAGGTCGTCGCCCGCCTCGCGGGCACGAGCGAGCGTCTCCGCGAGCGCGTCGAACCCGTCCGGACTGCCGCCCATGCCAAGGAGGACGTTCATGTCCGTGGCTCCCACCTCCGAACGCAAAAAGGTTCCCGCCTCGACCCACCTTCGCGCCGCGCTATCCGACCGCACGCCAAACGCACGACCGACCGGAGACACCGGACGGGCGACCCCGCCGCCGCGCAGACGGATTCGAAAAGCGTGTCTCGGGCCGACCGCACGACCGCGTGCGGTCGATCCCGGGCTGTCTCCCGATACCTCGTCTCAGTCGTCGTCCGACGCCTCGGTCTGGGCGCGCCGGCGCGCCGCCCGCTCGATGAACTCCTGGGGGAGCTCGTCGATCTCGCCGGCCTGGACCGCCCAGAGCTTCGCGTAGAGGCCGTCTTCCTCCAGGAGTTCCTCGTGCGTGCCCCGCTCGACGATCCGTCCGTCTTCGAGGACGACGATCTTGTCGGCGTCCTTGATAGTCGAGAGGCGGTGAGCGATGGCGAACGTCGTGCGGTCGGCGGTGAGTTTGTCCAGCGAGCGCTGGATGAGCATCTCCGTCTCGGTGTCGACGTCCGACGTGGCCTCGTCGAGCACGAGGATGTCGGGGTCTTTGAGGATCGCCCGCGAGAGCGCGATGCGCTGGCGCTGCCCGCCCGAGAGCTTGACGCCGCGCTCGCCCACCTTCGTGTCGTAGCCCTCGGGGAGGTTCTCGATGAACTGGTGGGCCTCGGCCATCTTCGCCGCCTCGACGATCTCCTCGCGGTCGGCGTCGAAAGTCCCGTAGGTGATGTTCTCCTCGACGGTCCCGTAGAAGAGGAACGTCTCCTGGCTGACGTAGCCCAGCGCCTGGCGGAGGCTGGGGATCGTGACGTCCCGCAGGTCGGTGTCGTCGATGCGGATGGCGCCATCGTCCACGTCGTACATCCGCAGGAGGAGCTTCATCACCGTCGATTTGCCGGCCCCGGTCGGACCGACGAGCGCGACCGTGTCGCCGCCCTCGACGTCGAAGGAGATGTCGTCGACGATGTAGTCGCGGTCGCCGCCGGCGCCCTCGGACTCGTAGCCGAAGGAGACGTCGTCGAACTCGACGCGTCCCTCGTCGACGACCAGCTCGTCGGCGTCGGGGTCCTCGACGATGCGGCTCGGCGTGTCCATCAACCCGAAGATGCGCTCGCTGGAGGCGTGGGCGCGCTGGTACATGTTGATGATCCCGCCGAACTGGGCCATCGGCCAGATGAACCGCTGGGTGTAGAGGATGAACGCGACGAACTCGCCCGACCGGAGCTCGCCCGACAGCGGTCCGGGCGGTTGGCCGACGACCCACAGCGCGCCGACGATGAACGTCAGCACGAAGCCGAGCCCGGAGATGAGCCGCAGCCCCGGGAAGAACTTGATCCGCGTGTCGATGGCGTCCCAGTTGGCGTCGAAGTAGTCTTCGGAGACGTCGTCGACGCGGTCGGACTCGAAGCGCTCCGTGTTCGCCGCCTTGATGACCTGGATGCCGCCGAGGTTGTTCTCCAGCCGCGAGTTGAGCTGGCCGACCGACGAGCGCACGTCGGCGTACTTCGGCTGGATGGTCTCGATGAACTTCTTCGTGAAGAAGGCGATGATCGGCACCGGGACGAGCGCCACGAGCGCCAGCTGCCAGTTCATGTACAGCAGGATGGTGGCGATCCCGAGCACCATGATCGACAGCCGGAACAGGGAGTTCATCCCCTCGTTCAGGAACCGTTCCAGTCGATTGACGTCGTTCGAGAGGATGGACATCAGCTCGCCGGTCTGCTTGTCGGCGAAAAAGTCCATGTTCAGCCGCTGCATCTTGTCGTAGGTGTCCGTCCGGACGTCGTGCTGGATGTTCTGCGCGAAGGAGTTCCACCCCCAGTTGCGCGTCCAGTGAAAGCCGGCGCCGATGAAGAACGCGGCGGCGATGATCCCCACGGTCAACCAGACCTGCCCGACCTGCGTCTGGGGCAGCCAGGCATTCGGAACCATCCAGAGACTGTACGGTTGATCGCCGAAGATCGAGTCGATGGCGACGGCCAGCAAGAGCGGCGGGAGCAGGTCGAGGATCCGCGCGCCGACGCTGCTGACGATCCCCACGCCGAACTGGAACGCGTTCTCGCGCCCGTATTCGGCGAAGAGCCGCCGCATCGGCCGGTCCACCCGCTCGCGGACGTCCTCGAAGACCTCCTCTTCGTCCAGGTCTACACTCATCGACTACCTTCATGGGACGAGCTTTCTAAAACGCGTCGAAGCTGTGAGAAACGTTCCCGTTTCGGAACCGCGCTCGTCCGATTTGTTGCACGCGTGTTCCGGGTCCACCCACGACCGTACGATCGACTCACGACTGCCTGCGGTCGATCCCGAGCTGTCACGCTCCGAATCGGCATCAGCCACCGGGTCGGACCGATTCACGAACCGACGGTCCGCGCCGACTCCGGGATCGCGATCCGGTCGCCTTCGTCGACGCCGGTCCGGTTGGCCCACCCGCGGGGCACCTCCAGCACCCACTTCGCTCGGCCCCGATAGACGGTCTCGTACTTCCCGTCCGGGACGGCCGCGTGATGGATCACGGTGATCCGCTCGTCTCCCCCGACGAAGACCATGTCGAGCGGGAACGACATGTCCCGCATGACGTACCCGTGACGGTCGGCGTGGGCGTGGACGAACAGCATTCCCTCGCCCATCGGGAGGGTCGCGGTGTCGCTGAGTCCGAGGACCCGTTTGGCTCGCGTGTCGGCGACCCGCGCTCGGACCGTCGCGAGTTCGGTCCCGTTGTCGTCGTACGCGGTGACGGTCACTCGATCGTAGCTGCCGGGGTCGGGCTGGTCCACCTGATAGAGCAGCCCGGACTGGAGGCCGTAGACGCCCGCGACGAGCACGACCAGCGACGCGGTGAGCCCCCAGGCGATGCGCCTGCGCTCCATGTGCATCGAGAGGCGCGGTGCCGTGGTAAGCCTGCGGATCCGGCCCCAGAGAGAAAGGGTTATTCCGGGCCGGCGGGAAATCCCGGACGAGGGTTCGTGGTCTAGTTGGTTATGACGCGGCCTTTACAAGGCCGAGATCGGTGGTTCAACTCCGCCCGAACCCAT
>JBDGSU010000158.1:0-16024 GCA_042217395.1 Halosimplex sp. | reverse complement strand
CTGTGAAGGGCTACAAGTCAAAACAGGTCCAGCGGATTAGTTGTAGTACTCGTCTTTACCAGCCATCGTTCCCACCCGGCTTCCGTGGCACGTTCCGCGCCGGAACTGCCGGCGAATGCGCGTTCATACTCGAGGAGACGGCGTCGAAGCGGAAAGGGACGTCGGATAGCGTCGGCGACGCCGGCCCTACTCTCGTAGAATTTGAAAGACACGGCTCGGTCGACTCGGGACACGCTCGCTGTAAGCCGTATCACACCACGAGGTAGTTCAGGAGCCAGTAGACGCCGTAGAGTCCCACCAACGCGACGCCGTTCGCCCGCGTCACCGTCCCGCGATAGAGGAGCGCCAGCACGATGCCGAGGGAGAGGAGCACGAACGGGTACTGGACCGTCCAGACGCTCGGCGAGAGCGAGAGGGGGTGGACGAGCGCGAGGACGCCGGCGTTCGCGGTGACGAAGAACACGAGGCTCCCCACGACGTTGCCGGCCGCGACGGCGGGCTGACCGTTCCGCACTGGCTCCACCGTGAGCAGGATCTCCTCGAGGCTGGCGATGACGCTCAGGACGGTCGCCCCGAAGACCAGCCCGGCGATACCCGTAAACGCCAGCAGCCCTCGCGTGCCCTCGACGGCGAGTTCCGACCCGACGGTCATCCCGACGACGGTCAACAGGAGGACGCCGAGGCGAACGAGCGCGCTCGCCTCGTTCTCCTCTACATCCTCGTCGAGTTCGTCCTCCGCTTCGAGATAGCCGCCGCCACGCGCACGCTCCCACCGGTACATCACGTAGACCGCCGGGAGGAACGCGAACGTGAGGATCGCGCCGTCCACCCGAGAGAGCGCGCCGTCGAGACTCAACGCGAGCAACGGCGCGGGGGAGACCGCCGTGAGCGCGAGATAGCGCGGTGGCGTCGAGACCTCGAACGGGACGAGGATGCCGCCGAGGCCGACGGCCAGACAGAGGATGAACACCGCCTCGCCGAAGACGGTGCCGAGCCCCACGTCGGGGAGCCGTCCCAGTACGGCGGCGCCGCCGAGAACCGCGTTCTCGAGGTCAGTCCCGGCGAGGACGACCGTGAGGAAGAACGTCGAGACGCCGAGGCCGACCGCGGTCGCGGCGACGTGCTCGACGAACGCCTCGACGCTCCAGATGACGAGGCCGATCCCGAGCAGGAAGACGACCACCGACAGCAGCGGCGAACTCGCGACGAGGGCGGAGAGAGACACGAACTCGTCTACGAGATGGTCGGTGCGTCGTCCCCGTCTGCACCGTGTAACTCGACTTCCAGCTCGAGTTCGCGCTCGCCGGCGCCCTCGAACTCGACTTCGAGTTCGACCGGTTCGCGGAAGTCGAAGGGGATCTCCCAGTCGTCGCCGGAGACGGTGATGGTCGTGTCCGCTTTGAGCTGCTCGCCGATCTGGATCAGGAACTCCCCTGCGACCTCCCTGTCGACGGTGAACTCTCGCTCGAAGATGCCGTCGGTCACGATCCGTTTCGAGTCGTCCTCGACCTCGGACGGGGGTATCTCGACCATATGCGACGCGACGGGCACAACGTTCATAAGATTTCTTTGTAAAATCTTCTCCAATGGAGCCGACCGAAGTGCTCGGATCGAAAGCACGGTTGGAGATCGTCCGGGCGTTGTCCCGGCGGGACATGTACGTCTCCGAGTTGATGGAGGAAGTCGGGATGGACGGGAAGACGGCGACACACCACCTCGACGTGTTGACCGACGCGGAGATCGTGAGTACGCGGATGGAGGGGCGCCGCCGGTACTACTCGCTCGAACGAGAGATCACGCTTTCGGTGTCACCACCGCCGGAACGGCGGTTCGTGCTCCAGTTCCGGTCGCCGGAGTAGGTACGCATCGAACGGGCGGAATCCGTTCTACGCTCCCCTCCCCGGTGGAGCCCCGCTTCCGTGATGCGACGCGTGGACGGTCGAGGTAGCGTGTGGGGCGACAGCCTCGGTGGAACGGAGTCCGGTTCGGGGACCACCGTTCCGGCGTTCAGGTAGTAGGCACAACGGAAGTAGTAGGCACAACGGACCGGGACGAGTAGTTACCGTACTCGTCCCGGCCTGCCACGCGTATCCAGCCGATCCGCCGATAGGAGTATTGCGAGACCTTCCGGGGCCGACCGCACGACTGCGTGCGGTCGGCCCCGGACTGTCTTGCACGAATCCGTCTCAGTCGCCCGCTGCAGACCGCTCGACGTCCCCGCCGTCGCCACCGCTCGACAGCGGCCTCGACGCCCATGTTTTTCCCGACGGGGTTTCCTCGCTCGCTTCGCTCGCTGCGGGAACCCCGTCGACAAAAATATGGGGCAAAAAGCCGACCGCTCACTGCGTTCGCGGTCGGAACTGATCAGTCTCCGGCCGCGCTCTGCCCGCTCTCGCCGTCGCCACCGCTCGACAGCGGCGTCCGCTCGACCACCGTCCCGTCGTAGGTCGGGTACTGTTCGACGATCTCGCCCTCCGCGACGTCGCCCTCCTCGACCATCTCCTCCAGCAGCCACCACGCCACCTCGACGTGCTCGGACTTGACCGTGTAGTACTCCTCGGGGACGCCGAGCGCCGCCATGCGCTCGGGTTCGGCCCACGTCTTCCCGTAAACGAGGGTGCCGTCGTCGGTGATCTCGTCGAACGGCCGGCGCAGCGTGCGGGCCATCCGTTTGAGCCGGCGGCGGTGCTGGGCGGCGTCCTTGAAGACGCTCGTGCAGAAGTACACCTTCTCGTGGTCGCCCATCTCCGCTAAAATCTCCTCGCGCGGGCTCTCGACTGCGCTCATGTGCTCCTCGCGCAGTTCGAAGCCCTCCTCCTGCATCCGCCGGTAGTTCCCGTCGGACATCTCGAACTCGTTGACGTTGCAGAACTCCGCGGCCCCCTCGTCGAGGAAGTCGACGAACTCCTGCTCGGGGCGGATACCGGGGATCTCGAAGGCGGGGGTGAGCCCCTCCTCGCGGGCGACGTAGAGGATCTCCTCCCACTCGGTACCGTGCAGATCGCCCCACTGCTCGTAGGGCGGGTGAAAGCGGATCTCGTCGAGCCCCGCCTCCGAGAGGCGGCGCATGTTCTCGCGGCCGCCGGTGATGCCGGTGTAGAGGTGGGTGTGGAACTCCTCGCCGTACTCGTCTTTCAGGAGGGAGAGATAGCGGGTGGTGCGACCCATCGCCTCCTGGGGCTCGCCGCCGGTGATCGAGGCGCCCAGGGCGTCCATTCGCTCGGCCTCCTCGAGGACGTCCGCGTCGGACTCGACGGGCCGTTCGTTGGCGTAGACCTGCTCGACGTTCTTGCGGTTCTCGCCGAGGGGACAGTAAAAACAGTCGCGCTGGTCGCAGTAGCCGTAGACGAAGAGCACGAGCTTCCCGCCTTTCGCGCACTGTTCGCAGCCCTCGGATATCATCGACCCCACCTATCGCTCGGAGCGGGAAAAGTCGTGCGTTCCCGGTTCGCGGGTGTGAGTCGGTGGCGCCCGGATGTGGCGCGTTTCGGCGCAGGGCCGGTCACGCTTCCGGACCGGCGGCGTTCATCGCCGAGTCTAGCTGGATGATCGCCTCGCTCACGTCGCTCGTCGGGTCGAATCGGTACCGCTGAGGTCGCGTGTTCTCGACTTCTTCGATCACTTCGATCCCCAGGAGGAGATCGAGGTGACGGCTGACGGATTGGCGACTCACGTCGGCGTGGTCGGCCAGTTCCGACTGGTTGAACTCTCGGTGTGGCGGCAAGTCGAGCAACGCGTCGACGATCTTCGCCGCGCTCTCGCGTTTCGTGAGGACGAGCCACCCAGACGGGTACTCTTCGCGGAGCGATCCGTCGGTGCGCTCGGTGGTGGATTCCGTTTCTGGCATAGTCAGGTCGGGGAACTGCGTCCCGCTCCTTAGTAACGCTTAGTAACTCACCAGATGTTAAATCTGTTGGACACCGTTGCTACACCTGTGTTTCACGACTACGCTCTATCTGGACACAGTTCTTATATGCAGCGATATCATACGTTTGGTTGCCATATATATGCCTACATCTCAATTGAAATGCGAACTCCTCTGGAAACTCTGCCGCAAGCACGGATGGGCGTCTCCGCTCTCGGAAGACACATTGATAGACCTCGCGCTGGAGAGCGCCGAACAGGGCGACGGGAGAGCCGTCGTGGGCGAACTGGCTGAAGAACCGTATATTACGTACCGGCGTGGGGAGGGGTACAGCGTAAAGAACGACCCAGACGCACAGGCACAGGCGGCGTATCGGTTGATATCGGTTTGCGGCTATCTCGAAATACAGGTCGAGCCGACCCTGTCGAGATTCGAGCAGGCGGGTGGATTCGACGAGTACGACGAAGGCGAGGTGCTCGCCGACCTTGACGACTGGGCGTAGCGGCGAGAGCCAATGTATTTGTGGGTCCATCCGTTCGACTCGGTCAGTGAGTCGACTCGAGTCGCGCGACGACGGATCGGTGCCGACGGACGGCCGACATGGCTGAGACGACCCGCCGCGAGCGGCTGCTGTGGACCGCCGCCGTCTTCGCGTTCGTCACCACCGACGCCGTCGGCTTCCAGCTCCGGGGCGCGCTGTTGCCCAGCATCGAGGAGAGCTTCCGGGTCTCCCAGGCGCTGCTGGGCCTCGTCGCCACCGCGGGGACGCTGGGCTTCGTCGTCTCGGTGCTGGTCGTCGGGCTGGTCGCCGGGCGCATCGACATCTATCGCGCCCTGCTCGGGAGCGCCGCGGTGGTCGCCGTCGGCGCGGCGCTCACCGGCCTCGCCCCCGTCTTCTCGATATTCCTCGCGGCCCTGTTCCTCCGCGGGGTCGCGACGGGTCCGTTCCGCGCGCTGGACCGGGCGGTGCTTGGCCACCTCTACCCCGACGGTCGCGGGCGGATCTTCAACCGCTACGCGCTGGTGTGGGCGGCCGGCGCGGCCGCGGGTCCGCTGGTCGTCACCGCGGCGCTGGCCGCCGGGAACTGGCGGTTCGCCTACGGCGTCGTCGCCGTCGGGTTCGTCCTCTCTGTGGGGCTGCTCGCCCGTCTCGACCTGCCCGACTCGGTCGCGACGGAACGGGAGCTCACCCTCGCGGAACTGCGCCGCGTGCTCCGCGAGCCCGCCGTCGCCGGCATGGCCGGCGTGCTCGTCTTCAACGGGGGCGTCGAGGGGACGCTGTTCACCTGGCTGCCCTACTTCGCGGCCCGCCAGCTCCCGCCCGCGCAGGCCAACCTCGTCCTCTCGGTGTTCCTCGCCGCGTACGTCCCCGCCCGCTTCACCTACAGCCACCTGACCGACCGGACCGGGCGCACGCTCGACCTGGTGCTCGTGACGGCGACGCTCTCGCTCCCGGTCCTGCTCGCGACGATCTATCTGGCGAACGGGCGCTGGCTGTTCGTCGCGGTCTTCGCGCTCGGCCTCGTTATCTCGGCGACGTTCCCGACGCTCTCGGCGTTCGGGATGAACGCCGCGCCCGAGTACAGCGGCCCCGTCAACGCCATCTCGACCGCCGCCGGCTACGTCGGCATCGCGCTGGTCCCGCCGCTTATCGGCGCGCTGGCGTCCCGAGTGGGGCTGCGCGCCGCGCTCGGCGTGTTGCCCGTATTGCTCGTCGGGATGCTCGTGATCGGCGGCGCGACGCGGGCGTATCAGGCCCGGCGCGGCGCGCCGACGTGACCGAGGCGACCGGGCGTCCGGCGGGAGCCCCGAAGACTGATACAGGCCCGCAGCCTACCCCCGACCGATGCTGCTGGTCCTGTGCGTGGACCTGGACGACGACCTGGGGCGCAAGACGGGGGTCGAGACGCCGGTGGTCGGGCGCGAGGCCGTCGAGGCGGCCGCGGTCGAACTCGCGACCGCCGACCCCGAGGACAGCGACGTGAACGTCCTCTTCGAGGGGCTCCACGTGGCCGACCGGGTCACCGACGAGAGCGTCGAGGTGGCGGCCGTGACCGGCGTCGACGGCAGCGAGGTGGCCGCCAACCGCGCCGTCGGCGACGAGCTCGACCAGGTGCTCGCCGGGCTGGCGACGGGCGAGGACGTCCGCGCGATGGTCGTCACCGACGGCGCGCAGGACGAGTCGGTCCTGCCGGTCATCCGCTCGCGGATCCCCATCGACGGCGTCCAGCGCGTCGTCGTCCGCCAGGCGCAGGACCTCGAATCGATGTACTACACCATCAAGCAGGTCCTCGACGACCCCGAGACCCGCGGGACCATCCTCGTCCCGATGGGCATCCTGCTGCTGATCTACCCCCTCTCGATCCTCGCCGAGTACCTTGACATGCCCGGTGCCGTCTTCGGGATCACCTCGGCGCTGATCGGCTTCTACCTGCTCTCGCGGGGGCTGGCGCTGGGCCAGCGCCTCGACGCGTTCGTCGATCGCTTGCGCGAGGGGCTGTACGGCGGGCGCGTCTCGCTGGTCACGTACCTCGTCGCGGCGCTACTGTTGGTCATCGGCGGGTTCACCGGCGTCCAGACCGTGCAGGGTCTCCAGGCGCAGGCGACCGACGCGCTGACCGTCATCGAGGTGATCGCGGCGCTGGTCTACGGCGCGCTGCGGTGGTTCGCCGCCGCCGGGGTGACGAGCAGCCTCGGCCGCGTCGTCGACGGCTACATCGACGGCGAGTTCGAGTGGCGCCACCTCAACGCCCCTGTCTACGTGCTCGCCATCGCCTTCATCCTCCACGGCGTCAGCAGCTTCGTCCTCGCCTACGGCGACCTCTCGTATCTCGCCTTCACGCTCACGGGCGCGACGCTGCTGGGCCTGGCGAGCACGTTCGCGTTCGCGCTCGCCGAGTCCCGGTTCGGCAGCCGCGTCAACCCGACGTAGGTCGGGTCGCCGCCGCGACCCGCCCGCGGAGTCACTCCCCGCGGACCTCGGAGAGAGCGACCCGTTCGCCCGTCTCGGCCGAGCGATAGGCCGCGAGAATGATGTCGACCGCCTCCCGGGCCTCGCTCGCGGGGACCTCGGGCTCTCGCCCCTCCCGGACGGCGTCGACGAAGTCCCGCACGACGGCCTCGTGGCCGGACCCGGCGTCGTGGGGGTCGCCGTCGACGGCCACGTCCTCGGTCTCGGCGCTCCAGTGCGTCTCCTGGCCGGTGCCGACGCGGAAGTCCGCGATCCCGTCGTCGCCGAGCGCGAACGACCCCTCGGTGCCGTTGACCTCGGTGCGGTCCGTCCCGCCCTTGGTCGCCGTCGTCACCGCGACGGTGCCGACGGCGCCGTTCTCGAAGCGCAGGACCATCGCGCCGGTGTCTTCGCACTCGAGGTCGCGAGCGAGCGAATCGGCCTCGGCCCGGACGGACTCGACGCCGCCCATGACCCACTGGAGCGCGTCGAGCGAGTGGATGCCCTGATTCATGAACGCGCCGCCGTCCATCTCGCGGGTGCCGCGCCAGTCCGCCGAATCGTAGTACGCCTGCGGCCGGAACCACTTGAGGTGCGTGTCGGCCATCACGGGGTCGCCGACCGCCCCCTCCTCGACGGCGCGTCTCGCCCGGCGGACGCCGGGTTCGAAGCGCCGCTGGAAGACGCCGGCGAGCGTCACGCCCGCCGCCTCGCAGGCGTCGACCATCCGGTTCACCCGCTCGGCGGTCACGTCCAGCGGTTTCTCGCAGAGCACGTGCGCGCCCGCGTCGGCGAGATCGGTCGTGACGTCGGCGTGGGTCCCGCTCGGCGTGCAGACGCTGACCGCGTCGACCCCGGCCTCGGCCACCATCGTGGCCGGGTCCTCGAAGGTCGCGGGGACGCCGTGGTCGTCGGCGAACGTCGCGGCCGCGTCGGCGTCCAGATCCGCGCAGGCGACGAGTTCGGCGCCCTCGGTCGCCGCGACGGCTTCCGCGTGCGTGTTGCCGATCCCCGCACAGCCGACGATCCCGTACCGCAGTCGGTCGGACATGCTCGCCCTCCGCGCGGCCACGGAGAAGTATCTGCCGCCGCCGGCACGTTCGACCGGGACCAGTCGGGCGGCGGTCGGACCGGTCGGCGACTAAACCGTTCGGCGGCGGTCGGACCGGTCGGCGGCCGAACGGTAGTCCTCGGTTCGACGGCCGAACAGGTCACCGAGTCGTGTCGAACCACGAACGTTTAAATCGGAGGTGGTCGAAGCGGTGGCCAATGGGGCTGGAGGAGATCGCTGCAGGGGTCGAGGTGGTGGACGAACAGCGGGCGGCGGGCGTCGCGACCGTCGACCGCACCGCCGAGTCGCTGGCCGACCGGCTGGCGCCGTTCGCCGACGAACTGCCGTGCTCGCCGGCCGAGGCGGCCGACGTGGTCGACGCCTACGCCGAGGGGCAAAGCGTCGGCGCGTGCGCGCGGGTGGCGGGGGTCCCGGCGACCGACGCCGCGAAGGCGCTGCACCTGTTCGGGGAGTCGGTCTCACCGGTGGGACCGATCGGGCGCGATGTCGTCCGCGACTGGCTGGCCGGCGAGTTCCCGCGCACCGAGGCGGTGGAACTGGCCGGCGTCTCGGATCGGGAGTTCGCGCTCGCCGCGTACGTCGAGACCCACGGGCCCGTCGAGGGGGCGATGGAAGCGGTCGAGGACGCGCTCTCGACGGACGGCGCCGCCGGGCTCGAATCGAGCCGCGACGCGCTCGGCGAGACGATGGACGGTCTGGGCGACCTCGGCGGGGGCTGAGCCGACGGCGCCGCTCGATCGAGCGAGGAGCGACCGACCCCAGTCCTACGCTCCGGCAGTCCTACGCTCCGGGTCCCTCGCGCGCGTCGGCGACGAGTTCGGCCGCGTCCACGGTCTCGCCGGACTCGCGGGCGCGGTAGGCGGCCTCGGTGAGCGCCGTGACGCGGAGTCCGAACTCCGGCGGGACGGGGTTCTCGCGCTCGCCGCGGACGGCCGCGAGGAAGGCGAGCACCTTCTCGGTCGTCTGTTCGGCGTACGTCCCGGCGTCGAACTGACGGGTCTCGGACTCGCCGTCGCCGTCGACGACCGTGAGCCCCTCGTGGTCGAACCGGAGGTGGCCGTCGGTCCCCCAGAGGACGAGCGACTCCTCGAAGCCGGTGCCGTCGCCGCTGATCCCGACGCTGGCGGTGATCGGACCGCGCGGTCCGTCGAGCGTCGCCGAGAGCGCGGTGTTGACGTCGACGGCGTGGTCGCGGTCGTCCATGACGGCGGCCACCTCTCGGGCCCGCGAGTCGGTCGTCCACAGGAGCGCGTCGAGCAGGTGCGACCCGGAGTCGATGAGCTGTCCGCCTCCCGAGAGGTCGGGGTCGACCCGCCAGGATCCCGCCGTGCCCGATATCCAGTCCTGGGCGAGGTAGCAGGCGGCCATGTGGACGTCGCCGATGCGACCGCTGGTCACGGCGTCGCGGGCGGCCCTGTAGCCGGGGTGGAGGTGGCGCTGGTAGCCGATCTGGAGGACGGCGTCGGCCTCGCGGGCGCGCCGGACGAGGTCGACGGCGTGGGCCGTCTCGGTGACCATCGGCTTCTCCAGGAGGACGTCGAGCCCGCGGTCGAGGCAGGCGACGGTCTGCTCGTAGTGGAGGGTGTGGGGCGTGACGACCGTGACGGCGTCGAGGGTTTCGGCGTCGAGCATCGCCTCGTAGTCGGCGTAGGCGGGCGCGTCGTACTCGTCGGCGAACGATTCCCGGGCCTCGGGGGCCACGTCCGAACCGGCGACGATCGATACGTCCGCGTCGGGACGTGCCGCCACCCCGTCGAGTTGCATCCGACCGAGCGTTCCGAGTCCGATGGCCGCGAGTCGGATCGTCATGCGGCGTGGCACCGCTGGACACGCAAAGAAGCTATCGGAGGCGGAAGCCACCGGAGCGGGCGGCGGGCGAGAGCGGGCCGCGGCGAACGGGTTCGGCCGACGCGGGAGCGAGCGGCCGCGGAGCGGTCGGCCCACCTCGGTACGCCTTTGGGAGACGAGCGAGAACCGGGGCGTATGAACCACGACCGGTCGCGGGACCTCTACGATCGCGCGCTGTCGGTGATGCCCGGCGGCGTCAACTCCGCGGTGCGAGCGGCCATCGAGCCCTACCCGTTCTTCGTCGAACGCGGCGACGGCGGCCACGTGATCGACGCCGACGGCAACCGCTACGTCGACTGGGTGATGGGGCTGGGCCCGCTGCTGTACGGCCACGACCTCCCCCAGCCCGTCGAGTCGGCGGTCCAGTCGCGGGTCAGCGAGGGACCGATGTTCGGCGCGCCCACGGAGATCGAGGTCGAACACGCCGAGTTCGTCGCCCGCCACGTCCCCGGCGTCGAGATGGTCCGCTTCGTCAACTCCGGGACCGAGGCCACCGTCTCGGCCTGTCGGCTGGCGCGGGCGGCGACCGGCCGCGACACGATCGTCGTCATGCAGGGCGGCTACCACGGCGCCCAGGAGACCACGCTCGTCTCCGGCGAGTACGACCGCGTCGAGCCCTCCAGTCCGGGCATTCCCGACAGCTTCGTCGAGCACACGCTCGCGGTACCGTTCAACGACGAGGCGGCCGCCCAGCGGGTCTTCGAGGACCACGGCGAGGAGATCGCGGCCGTCCTCGTCGAGCCCATCCTCGCGAACAAGGGCATCGTCGCGCCGGTCGAGGGCTACCACGAGACCCTGCGCGACCTCACCGAGGACAACGGGGCGTTGCTCGTCTTCGACGAGGTGATCACGGGATTCCGCGTCGGCGGCCTCCAGTGCGCCCAGGGGAAGTTCGGTATCGAACCGGACCTGACGACGTTCGGCAAGCTCGTCGGCGGCGGCTTCCCCGTCGGCGCCGTCGGCGGCCCCTCGGAGCTGATCGAGCAGTTCACCCCCTCGGGCGACGTGTTCCAGGCCGGCACGTTCTCGGGGCACCCCGTCACGATGGCCGCGGGACTCGAGTCGCTGCGCTACGCCGCCGAGCACGACGTCTACGAGCACGTCCACGGCCTCGGCGAACGGCTGCGCACGGGGCTGGCGGAGATCGTCGAGGACCAGGCCCCCGAGTACACCGTCGCCGGGACCGACGGGATCTTCAAGGTGCTCTTCTCCCGCGAGGCGCCGTCGACCTTCGAAGACCACTGCGAGGGCGGCTGTGCCCAGCGGCCCTCGTGTCCGCGTTTCGACCACTGCCCGAAGAACGGCGCGGACGTCGCGGCCGGCCAGACCGACCGCTGGCGCCGCGTCTTCTGGGAGGAGATGAAAGAGCGTGGCGTCTTCCTCGCGCAGAACCAGTTCGAGTCCCAGTTCGTCACCTACGCCCACACCGAAGACGACGTCGAGGAGACCCTCGAAGCCTACAAGGAAGCGCTCTGATCCGCGACGGCGAGACGGCCGCCGTCGCTCCGATTCCCATCATTCAGTTCATATATCGATTCGGATAGCCGCCGGTTCGGGCGGAGTCTTCCGGTTTCGTTCCAGTTGTATCAGATTCTGAAACGTATCGGGGTCGTTTATTAGGCTCGCGCGAGCCGTATGGGGTACGGATGGCTGTGCCAACGGCGTCGCCGGTCGTGTTGGACGCGCTGTCGGCCTCGACGCGCCGGGTCGCGCTCGCGGAGCTACGAGAGCGGGGACGAGCGACGTCCATCGACGCGCTCGCGTCGGCCCTCGCGAGCCGTGCGGCCGAGTCGGTCGCCGACGCCGAGTCCGACCCCGAGACGTCGTGGACGGCGCTCTATCACGTCCACCTCCCGGTGCTCGCCGAAGCGGGCGCGGTCACCTTCGACCCCGAGACCGAACTGGTCGCCGCGGCGACCGGCGAGCCGTTCGACGAACCGTGGGTCGAGCGCCTGATCGCCGACCACCCCGAGCCCCGATACGACCCGACGCTCGCCGCGCTCGCGAGCGAGCGCCGCCAGTTCGTCCTGTACGAGCTGCTCGCGAACGGACCGACCGACGACCGCGCCCTCGCCGTCGCCGTCGCCGGCCACGAGCGGGCGAGCGAGCCCGAGGCGGTGCCTCACTCCGTCGCCGACGTGGTCTGGCTCTCCCTGCGACACACGCACCTCCCCGTGCTGGCCGACGCGGGGTTCGTCGAGAGCGACGGACGCGACGGGACGGTCCGCGCCGTCGAGCTGCCGTGGCGCTCGGACCCGTGGGCCGCGGCGAGTCCGCTCGGCGAGTGGCCGGCCGTCGGCTGATAGTGTTTATTGTAGTCCATTGCCGGATCGCGCCGGCCCCGTGAGCGGCGCGTACCGGTCCATCGCTACAATAAACACGGAGGCTCCCACAGAATGGTTCACATGGTTTGATGAGACGACTTCAAAATGCCGTGCACCGGGTGCACGGAGTTTTGATGACGTTAGAGTGTTCCCTTCCTGCGTCGAATAACTAACTCCCGAACACGTTCAACGTGGTCAGTATCAGCCCGCAGATACGCTGTGAGAATTGCTTCGACGACTTCAGACCGGCTGGCGTTGAGGTCGTCGCATTTATCAACCAATTCGTCCAGTTCGTCGCTAATTTCATCGGCGACAGCGATTCCAAATTTCTCTTTTGACATCGCTCAAACGCGATTAAATCTCCGTGCATCGAGTGCACGCCGATCTTAACCTGTGATCCGAGAATCAGCTGAGGTGTGTGAATGTTTCTGTGGCACCCTCATAAACACGATGAGACGGAGCGCTCCCCGGTGTCGTACGCGTCCGAGTCCGAACCGATGCGGCGGCAGGTTTTCACCCTCGGGGCGTCGAGTTCTCGTATGAGCGCCATCGAGGAGAAGCGGATGTACGGCGACCGCCGCGAGGAGACGGTCGCCTATCTCGCGACGGGACAGGGCGTGGCCACCGTGCGGGTCTCGGGCGACCAGGTGGGTCGCTTCGGGCTCGCCCACCGGACGACCGCGCGCGACGTGGCTACCACCGAGGGGGCCGTCGCCGTCGCCACCGACGAGGACGTCCTCCTCGGGCCCGACGACTTCGAGCCGCTGGGGTTCGGTCCCGCCGTGGCCGTCGGCACCGACCGCGGCGGCGACGTGCTCGCCGCCGACGAGGCGGGACGGGTGGCCCGCTACCGCGACGGCGAGTGGGTCGACCTCGGAACCGCCGGCGAGGTGCGGGCCATCGCCGACGGGTTCGTCGCCGCCGCCGACGGCGTCCGGCGGGTCGACGGCGACGGGCTCGTCGACGTCGGGCTCGACGAAGTCCGCGACGTGGCGGTCGCCGACGGGGTCCCGCTGGCGGCGACCGACGGCGGGCTCTACCGGCTCGGCAACGGGTGGTTGCGCGAACGCGAGGGGGCGTTCCGGGTCGTCGCCGCGGGCGCGGGCCGGGCCCACGCCGCGACGGCCGAGGCGCTGTACGAGCGCGACGGCGACGCCTGGAGACCGGTCGACCTCCCCGTCGACGAGCCGGTCGTCGGCGTCGACTACGGCGAGTGCGTCTACGCCGTCACCGAGACGGGCACGTTCCTCGTGGCGGCCGACCCGGAGACGACCGCCGACGGCGCCGGCGGCTGGCGCTCGCGGTCGATCGGGCTCCCCGACGTGGTCGCGCTCGCGGTCGCGTGACGGTCCGCGCGGCACCGTGATCCCCGACCGGCGACGGGGTACCCGTCGGGATCGACGCGGGTCGAGCCGACGCCGGCGAGGACGGCCCGACGAGAACAGGCGGACCCCTCGGCGTCCGCCGGGCGGGTTCGCGTTCGGTCGGTCGCGTCCGCGGGGGAGGGCATCGTTGCTCGGCGTTTCGAACGCGGCCCCTCGAATCGTCGCTCGCGATTCTCGACGCTGAAAGCGGGCGCGCTCGCGCAACCGAAACGGAGTTTACCGGCGAACGCGACCCCCCGCACATGATCGTCAGCGGGTCCACGTCACAGGCGTTCGCGGCCGCACTGGCCGACGCGACGGGGCGGGAGCTGGCCGCCGTCGAGTACGACCGCTTCCCCGACGGGGAGCTCCAGGTCACTCTGGCCGACTTCGAGACCGACGACGCCGTCGTCGTCGCCTCGACCGTCTCCTCGGACGCTCACGTCGAACTGCTCCAGCTCCAGGACGCCGCCCGCGAGGCCGGCGCGACCGAGGTGACGACGGTCCTCCCGTACATGGGCTACGCCCGCCAGGACGAGGCGTTCACCGAGGGCGAACCGATCTCCGCCCGCGCGGTCGCCCGCGCCGTCTCGACGGGCACCGACCGCGTGTTGACCGTCAACCCCCACGAGCCCGCCGTCTGCGACTTCTTCACCGTCCCCGCCGAACCCGTCGACGCCGCCGGCCGACTCGCCGACCCGCTGCCGGCCGACCTGACCGACCCGCTCTTTCTCTCGCCCGACGAAGGGGCGATCGACCTGGCCGCGACGACTCGGGACGCCTACGGCCGCGGCGCGACCGACTACTTCGAGAAGGAGCGCGACTACGACACCGGCGAGATCGCTATCGAACCCAGCGACGCCGCCGTCGCCGACCGCGACGTGGTCCTCGTCGACGACATCGTCGCCACCGGGTCGACCATGAGCGAGTCCGTTGCCGTGCTCGCCGAGCGGGGCGCCGCCCGCGCGTTCGTCACCTGCGTCCACCCCATGCTCGCCGCCGACGCCCGGACGAAACTCGAGCGTGCCGGCGTCGCCGCCATCTACGGGACCGACACCGTCGAACGCTCCGTCAGCGCCGTCAGCGCCGCGCCCGCGGTCGCCGAACGACTCTGATCCGACGCCGCGACCCCCACGCACACCGTCTCTCGATCCGTACGTCGCCCGCCGCCCGCGTCTCCCGACGCAGTGGCTCGAACGAGCCGATAGCGGCCGTCAGACACGTGTCAGTATCGTAACTTATAAACGGAGGGTACGAGAGGTATCGACAACCACGGACGATGACGGGGAAAACACGGGAACGGGTAGAACCATCGGACGAGGCGCCGCTGGGGACGCTCGACGCGGACTCGGTCGAACGGATCGACGTCCACCTGAAGCGGGCGCTCGCGGCCACAGAGGACGGCGGGAAGGACTTTCACGTCCGACACGCCAGACAGTTGCTCGAGGCGTTGCGAGACTGACCGGCCCCCGGTCGGTCACTCCGTTTCGACCTCGACGACGATCCGGCCGTCGCTCGACAGCGTCACCACGGTGTCGGCGTAGTCGAACGATATCTCGACCGCGTCGCCGTTCGACCGCAGGAGCGTGTCCAGCGCGTCGGCGTCGACGATCCCCTGTAACGGCGGCAGCGCGGTCACGCTCCGGTTGGTGACCGCCGCGACGGCCTCGGCGACGGAGACGCTCGGGGAGTCGCTCGACTCCCAGTCGTAGTGGTCGAAAGCGACGGCCTCGGTCGATCCCGCGCTGTGCCCCTCCGCATCCCCGTCGTCGTCCCCCTGGTTTCGGTCTCTCATGGCTCGATGTTCGGTCGGCGTCCGATCGGCCGACGCATCGGTGATACCTCCGGTTCGTCCCCGCCTCTCTTAGGCGTTGTGTAGGCAGTATCGTGTCTGAAATTAACCACTATCGCACGAGGGCGTCCGAACCGATGCGGGGCGAGTCGGTGCGCTACGCTCGCTCCACGGTGCGCGCCCGTTTCGCCTCGGATTCACTCCCACCTTTTTCGCCTCGGGGTCGCTCACTCCGCTCGCGACCCGCTCGGCCAAAAAGATGGGGCAAAAAACGGTCGCTCCCTTCGGTCGCTCCCGGGAACCGGCTGCCTTCGGCCGCCGGACGGTCGCCCCGCTTCCGAGAGACTCCCCTCAGTCGTCTCTCGACCCTCGCAGACCCCTCGTCTGCTCAGTTCCGAGAGACTCCCTCGGTCGTCTCTCGGTGTTCCTGGTCACGGAGTGACCGCTCACTCCCACTTGGCGCCGGGGTTCGTCACGGCGCCGTTGGCCGCCGAGCCGAAGTCGCGGTGGTACTTCGCGAGCACGCCGCTCTCGTAGTTCGGTTCGGGGTCGAAGTCCGCGAGGCGTTCCTCCATCTCCTCGTCGCTGAGGTCGACCGAGAGTTCGAGTTCGTCGACGTCGATGGTGACCGTGTCGCCGTCTTCCAGCGCGGCGATGGGGCCGCCGACGTACGCTTCGGGGGCGACGTGACCGATGGAGAACCCGCGGGTCGCGCCGGAGAAGCGGCCGTCGGTAAAGAGCGCGACGTCCTCGGCGTGGCCCTGGCCGGCGACGGCGCTGGTGACGCCGAGCATCTCGCGCATGCCGGG
>JBDGSU010000171.1:0-16616 GCA_042217395.1 Halosimplex sp. | reverse complement strand
CGGATGATGGTCTACGACCGCGACGGCGAGATGATCGTCGACGAGGACGTCGAGGAGTTCCACGACGCCGCGCTCAAGGGCTGCGACGAGTGCGCCGACTTCACGGGCTACTGCGCCGACCTGACCGTCGGCTCCGTCGGCTCCAGCGACGAGTACTCCTCGGTCATCGTCCGCACCGAGCAGGGCCTGGACGCCTGGAACCTGACGAAAGACGACTTGGACTACCACGACCTCGAGGACCGCTCGGCGGTGGGCGGTCTGCAGTCCTGGGACAAGAAACAGGCCTTCGAGTCGCTCGAACGACCGTTCGACCCCGACGCGCCCCGGTTCATCGACTACACCGACCACGCCGAGAACTACGGGACCGAGGTGAACCCTCACGAAGCCGAGCACTGAGGGCAGCCTGCAGTCCGTCCTTGCCCTCAGTACGTTCGCACGTCGAGTCCGTCGACCCGCTCGACGTGGTCGACGTTCCGCGTCAGAACCGGTCCGTCCTCGCCGAGCGCGGTCGCAGGGATATCCGACCCGTTATCGCTCCGTTCGCCGCTCGCGACCGTCCTCGACCGACTCGATGTCGTCGGTCCCGTCGCTCCAGATACCGGCGACCTCCGTCCACGATCGCTCGCCAGTCAGACGCTTCACCACGTCGCTGAAACTCTCCCCCTCGCGCCTCTCCGCCGCGAGGCGCTCGTAGGCCTCCTCGTCGAGCGAGATCGTCTCGGTGGCCATCAATCCACAGTCGAGTGCGAACGTACGTCAATCGTCGGGTCCCCCACGGCCACAACATCAGCGGCGACTCGATGCCAGACCGCTCTCCGGGCGGCGCGGACCGGTCCGAGCGGTCCTCGGTCGGCGCGTCCGGCTACGCCAGCCGGTACACCCGCGCCTCGTAGGGCCGCAGGTCGACGGATCGGGAGAGGTCGTCGGACCCGCCGTCGTAGTTGCCGATCAACCGCTCGGCGTCGCCGGGCGCGACCGCGTCCGGCACGTCGACGGACACGGCCTCGTCGGCGAAGCTCAGGAGGACGAGCAGCGGGTCGGCGTCGCCGTCGAGAGCGCCGCGAAAGCGGTCGCGGTCGTCGGGGCTACCCCGGGCGTCTCCCTCGCCGTCGGGAACGCGGCGGTAGGCGAACACGTCGGGGTGGGCTTCGAGGACGGGCTCGTAGGCGCCGTAGACGGCGACGGGGTGGTCGTGGCGGAACTCGATCAGTCGCCGGTAGTAGTTGAGCACGGAGTCGGGGTCGGCGGCCTCGCGCTCGGCGTTGACCCGGGCGTAGTTCGAGTTGACCTTGATCCACGGCTCGCCGGTCGTGAACCCCGCGGCAGGGTCGTCGCTCCACTGCATCGGCGTGCGGGCGTTGTCGCGGCTCCAGTAGTTGACGGCCTCGCGGACCTGCTCGAACGCCTCGACGTCGCCGGTCTCGAACGCCCGCTCGACGCGCTCTATCGTCGCCGGGTCGCGGTACTCCGAGAGCGACTCGAAGGTCGGGTTCGTCATGCCCAGCTCCTGGCCCTGGTAGACGAAGGGGGTCCCGCGGAGGGTGAAGAGGTAGGTCCCGAGCATCGTCGCCGACTCGCGGCGGTAGGTCTCGTCGCCGAACCGCGAGACGACCCGCGGCTGGTCGTGGTTGCTCAGGTACTGCCCGACCCACCCGCCGTCGAGGCCGGTCTGCCAGCGCTCGGTGACGGCCTTCAGGTCCGCCAGGTCCCACTCGACGACGTCCCAGGGCCCGGCCTCGCCGGCGTCGATCTCCACGTGCTCGAAGGGAAACACCATGTCGAGGCCGTCCTCGACGACGTAGCGGCGGGCGGCCTCGGGCGTGACGTCGAACGTCTCGCCGACGGTCATCGCGTCGCGGTCGGCCAGCACGCGGTCGCACATCTCGCCGACGTACTCGTGGATCCGCGGGCCGTCGACGAAGTGCTCGGCGCCCGTCAGCGAGCGCGCCGGGTCGCCGTCGGGGTATCCCTCCGCCTTCGAGAGGAGGTTGATCACGTCCAGCCGGAAGCCGTCGATGCCCCGGTCGAGCCACCACTCCATCACGCCGTAGACCGACTCGCGCACGTCGGAATTTTGCCAGTCGAGGTCGGGCATCCGCTCGTCGAAGAGGTGGAGGTACCACGCCTCGCGCTCGCCGTCGTAGGACCACGCCGACCCGCCGAACAGCGACGCCCAGTTGTTCGGGGGCTCGTCGGGCGGGCCGTCGACCCAGCGGTAGTAGTCGGCGTACTCGCCCCCCTCGCGGCGCGAGCGCCGGAACCACTCGTGCTCGTCGGAGGTGTGGTTGACCGCGAGATCCATGATCAGTCGGATGCCCCGGTCGTGGAGGTCGTCGCGGAGAGCGGCCCAGTCCTCGAAGTCGCCGTAGGCGTCGTCGATGGCGCGGTAGTCGGCGACGTCGTAGCCGTTGTCGACCCGCGGGGACTCGTAGACGGGGGTGAGCCAGACGGCGTCGACGCCCAGCTCCTCGAGGTAGTCGACGCGCTCGACGATCCCGGGGAGGTCGCCGTCGCCGTCGCCGTCGCTGTCGGCGAAGCTGCGCGGGTATATCTCGTAGACCACGGCCGACTCGGGCGGGGGGCGGTCCGGAGTCACGGTCCCGTCTCACCCGTCCGGAGCCAGAGGTAGCCGTGCTCCGCGAGGTCGACCTCCAGCGGGTCCGCCCCGGCGAACTCGGACCGGCCGTCGCCGAATATCCGGACGGGCTCCTCGCCCGCCGCGTCGACGGAGACGGTCGCGGGTTCGTCGGCCAGGTTGTGTGCCGCGAGGACGCGCTCGCCCTCCCTCCCGTCGAGCCGGTGACAGAGGACGCTCTCGTGGTCGGTCTCGAGGACGGTGGCCGACCCGCGGCCGAACGCGGAGTGCTCCCGGCGCGTCCGGACCGCGCGGGTGAACCACTGCAGGAACGAGTCGGGGTCGTTGCGCTGGTCGCGGACGTTGACGCGGTCGGGCGCGTACTCGGGGTCGGAGACGACCGGTCGGACCAGCTCGTCGGGGTCGGCCGACGAGAACCCCGCGGTCTCGTCGGCGGTCCACTGCATCGGCGTCCGGACGGCGTCGCGCCCGGAGAGCGAGAGCTCGTCGCCCATCCCGATCTCGTCGCCGTAGGGGATCGTCGGCGTCCCGGGCAGGGAGAAGAGGAGGCTGTAAGCCAGTTCGAGCAGGTCCCGGTCCCCGAGCATCGGCGCGAGGCGGCGGCGGCTCCCGCGGCCGTAGATCTGCATGTCGTCCTCGGGGGCGAAGCGGTCGAGGACGGTCTCGCGCTCGGACTCCGAGAGCCACTCGAGGTTGAGCTCGTCGAGGTTCCGGAGGAAGTTCGCCCACTGCCCGTTGGCCGGGGGGAGGTGGATCTGGTCGAACGCGTCGCCGAGCTCGGCGGTCCGCCCGGTCGCGAGCGCGAGGAAGATGTAGTCGGTCAGCGCGAACCCGAAGATGAGCTGCATCTCGTCGCCCGTGCCGTCGCCGAAGTACGGGCGGACGTCGTCCGGAGCCCCGCCGGCCTCTCCGAGGAAGATCGCGTCGGGGTCGCGCTCGGAGACGAACGCCCGGTACTCCTTGAGCGCGCGGTGGGGGTGGTCCATCTCCGTCGACGCCAGCCCCTTCTTCTGGATCAGGATCGGCGTCGCGTCGAGGCGGAAGCCGTCGACGCCGAGCGCCAGCCAGTAGTCCATGATCTCGCAGACCTCCTCGCGCACGTCGGGGTTCGAGTGGTCCAGACCGGGCTCGAAACCGTAGAAGCGGTGGTAGTAGTACGCGTCGGCCGCCTCGTCGTAGGTCCAGACGCTGTCCTCCTCGGGGAAGATCGGCTCTTTCTCGGGTTCGGGGGGGTCCTCGGACCAGACGTAGTAGTCGCGGTACTTCGAGTCGGGGTCCTCGCGGGCCCGCCGGAACCACGGGTGCCGATCGGAGGTGTGGTTGACGACGAGGTCGACCAGCACCCGGATCCCCCGCTGGTGGGCCTCGCGGACGAACCGGACGAAGTCGCCGGGGGTCCCCAGGCGCTCGTCGACGCCGTAGTAGTCGGCGACGTCGTAGCCGTTGTCGCGGTCGGGCGAGGGGTAGAACGGCAACAGCCACAGGCAGGTGACGCCCAGCCGGTCGAGGTACTCCAGCCGGTCGGTCAGTCCGGGGAAATCGCCCACGCCGTCGCCGTCCGAGTCCCGGAACGACTTCACGTCGACGGCGTAGACGAACCCGTTCTCGTACCAGCGCTCGCCGGTCTGGTTGCGCAGCTCCGTCAGCCGTTCGGCGGCGTCGGGTTCGCGGGGCCCGCCGGACCGGTCGCCGTCGCCGCCGTCGGGGAGCGCGGTCTCGTCGTCGGTCATGCGAACTCCGGGAGCACGCGGTCGCCGAAGCGGTCGACGAACTGCCGCTGCTCGGGGGTCACGTCGTGCAGGAACACCCGATCGGCGCCCAGGTCGACCAGCTCGCGGATCCACTCGACGTGTTCGTCGACGTCGGCCGAGACGTGGACGTTCTCGCGGACCTGTTCGCGGGTGACCTGCTCGCCGACGGCGTCGAAGTCCTCGGTGGTCCGCAACTGCTCGGTGACCGGGCCGGGGACCGAGTTCGTCCGCCACTGGTCGTAGGCGCCCTCGATCGCCGCTTCCTCGTCCTCTCCGTAGGCGAGCTGGGCCTTCACGGAGACGGGTTTGTCCGGGGCCTCCTCGCGGAACGCGGAGACGACCCGCTCGACGAAGTCGGTCTGGGGCGTGCCGACGGTGATCATGGCGTCGGCCCACTCGGCCAGCCACGCGGCGGTTTCCTCCGACAGCGCCGCGCCGACGATCCGCGGGGGGTCGTCGGGCCGGGTGTACAGCGTCGCCTCCTCGACGGTGACGTGGCCGTCGTGGCTGACCGTCTCGCCGTCCCAGAGCCGGCGCATCACCTCGACGGACTCGCGCAGCCGGGCGTCGCGGTCGGCCTTCTCCGGCCACTTCTCGCCCGTGATGTGCTCGTTGAGCAACTCGCCGCTGCCGACCGAGAGCCAGAAGCGGCCGGGGTACATCGATTCGAGCGTCGCCGCGGCCTGCGCGACGACGGCCGGATGGTAGCGATAGCCCGGGGCGTTGACGGTGCCGAAGGTCAGGTCCGTTGCCTCCATCGCCGAGCCGAGCCAGGACCAGACGAAGCCGGCCTCGCCCTGGCGCTCGCTCCACGGGTGGAAGTGGTCCGAGGCCGAGACGCCGTCGAAGCCGTTCGCCTCGGCCCGCCGGACGAGTTCGAGCAGGTCGCCGGGCGGGAACTGTTCGTGCGACGCGTGGTAGCCGATGTCTGTCATGCGTGTCTCCCTCGTGCTTGTCTCTCTCGTGAACGGGGCACATCGCGGAACGCGACCGATCGACTCCCCCCGGAGTCACGGGTGAGCGGCCGTCCGAACGTGGCCTCTCGATAGGAGTCTCACGCGGAAAAGGGTTGCCCGGACCGTCGATCTCACCGGCGAGACGCGCTGTAGGTGCCGAACTCCCGACGCTGGGATCCGGACAGACTCGCCGGGGCTGCAAGCTTCAACCCCGGACCGGGAGTGTGCGACTCCATGGCAGACGAAGAGACGCCCGAATACGTCGTCCCGCCGGGGGGCGGCGTGCCGTGGATGGACCACACGACCGACGAGACCCACCGGCCGGCCGAACGCGACGTCCGTATCACGGACGTGTCGACGATGGTCCTGCAGGGCAACTTCCAGTGGGGCATCGTGAGAGTCGAGACGGACGCGGGGGTCACGGGGTACGGCGAGGTCCACGGCGAGGGCCCCGACGAGCCCGGCCGACTGGAGGGGCAGAACCCGCTCGACGTGAACCGGGTCCGGGACATCATGTGGGAGCCCGGGCCGGGCGTCGAGATGGCGCTGTGGGACATCAAGGGCAAGCTCCTGAACGTGCCCGTCTACGAGCTGCTGGGCGGGAAGTACCGGGACGCGGTCAGGGTGTACTGCGACGCCCACGCCGGCGAGTCGCTCGGCGAGGCCCAGTCCGGGGCCGTCGAGCCCCACGAGGTCTACACCCCGGAATCGTACGCCGAGGCCGCCCGCGAGGTCGTCGACGCCGGCTTCGACGCGCTGAAGTTCGACCTCGACGTGCGCACCCACTCGGACGTCGACACCGCCGCCCGCCGGCTGGACAACGCCGCTATCGAGCACAAGGCCTCGCTCGTCGAGGCCGTCCGCGAGGAGATCGGGTACGAGGTCGATCTGGGGTTCGACCTCCACTGGAACTTCACCGTCGAGACGGCCACGCGCCTCGCCGAGAAGCTCGAACCCTACGATCTGGGATGGCTCGAAGACCCGGTCCCGCCGCGGAAGTACGGCGCCCACCGCCGGGTGCGAGAGGCCACGAGCTGTCCGATAATGACCGGCGAGAACCTCCGGGACCCCGGCGAGTTCAAGGAGATGCTCGACGCCGAGGGGATGGACGTGGCCGCGCCCGACCCGCACAACTGCGGCGGGCTCCGGGACTTCCGGAAGATCGCCACGCTCTGTGACCTGGAAGGGGTGCCGATCGTCGCCCACAACATCCAGGGCCCGGTCGGCACCGTCGCCTGCGCCCACGGCGCCGCGTCGGTCCCGAACTTCGTCGCGCTGGAGTACCACGCCTTCGACGTGCCGTGGTTCGAGGACCTCGTGAGCCGCACCGGCGAGTCCGGCGACGTCATCGAGGACGGGAGCATCGACCTGCCCGAAGGCCCCGGCCTGGGCATCGAGATCGACTTCGACGTCGCCCGCGAGCACATGGTCCCCGGCGAGGAGGCCCTGGAGTGAGGTGTCCGGGATGGAGATCACCGGCTTCCGGTTCGAGCGTCTCACTGGCGCGCTCGACCGCGCGCCCGAGGAGTTCTACGAACAGCGCCTCGCCCAGCCGCTGGACGTCTACCCCGAGTTCCGCGCCCGGAGCGCGACGGACGTCTTCGTCGGCGGCGGCAGCGAGGAGACCGACACCGCGGGCGCCGGCGACGCCGTCGAGGTGTCGCAGGTCTTCCTGCACGTCGAGACCGACGACGGCGTGACCGGACTCGCGGGGCCGGTCTCGGCGGAGTGGGCGTCGGCCATCGCCCGCTTCGAGGACCTCCTCGTCGGCGAGGACCCCCGCGCCACCGAGCGCTGCTGGGATCTCATGTATCGGTCGGCCATCCACGGCCGGAAGGGCAAGACGGTCCAGGCGATGAGCGCCGTCGACGTGGCGCTGTGGGACGCGAAGGGCAAAGCCGCGGGCGAACCGGTCTACCGCCTGCTCGGCGGTCCCTGTCGGACCGAGCTCCCGGCCTACGCCTCGATGCTCGGGTTCCCCGTCGACCCCGACTCGGTCCGCGAGCGAGCGGCGGAGACGAAAGAGCGGGGCTACGGCGCCCAGAAGTGGTTCTTCCGCTACGGCACCGGGAGCGGCCACGAGGGCAAGGACGCCAACGAGGCGCTCGTCCGCGCGGCCCGCGACGCGGTCGGCGACGACTACGACCTCTTCTTCGACGCCTGGAGCTCCTGGAACCGGAACTTCGCGCTGGACATGATCGACCGCCTCGCGCCCTACGACCCGGACTGGGTCGAGGAGCCGGTCCACCAGGACCGCGTCGAGACCTACGTCGAACTCCGCGAGGCCGCCCCCTTCCCGATCGCCGGCGGGGAACACGAGTACACCCGCATGGGCGCCCACGAGTTGCTCTCGCGGGGCGCCGTCGACGTGCTCCAGCAGGACACGATGTGGGCCGGCGGGTTCACCGAACTCGACCACGCCGCGACGCTGGCCTCGGTCCACGACATCCCGCTCGTCCCGCACGGCCACCTCGTGCCCGCCAACACCCACCTCGTCGCGGCCAACCCCGAGCCGGTCTGTCCCTACGTCGAGTACCTCGTCCGCTGGAACGAGCAGACGCAGCTGTTCTTCGCCGAGCCCGTGACACCGGAGGACGGCACCGTCTCGCCGCCCGACGACCCCGGCATCGGCGTCGAACTCGACTACGACGCGGCCGACGAGCGCGAGACGATCGAGCCGTAGCGCGTTCCGTCGGGCGCGAGCGCCGGAGGCTCGACCGCCCCGGACGACCGCCCGTGGACTCGACCGCCTCGGACGGTCTGCCGATCGTTTTTCCCGCGGGCGGTCGCACGGTCGATCGATGGACGACCGCCGCCGGCAGTTCCTCGTGGAGGTGAGTCCGTGGGTCGGGTTCGCGGCGGCCGCCGCGGCGCTCGCGCTCGCTCCACGGGCCGTCTCGGCCGGCCTCGACGGGGCCGGCGTCGTCGGCTACGCCGCGGGCGCGGCCGAGTTGCTGGCCGGGTACGTCACCGCGCGGCGGGCGTGGGACCGGGAGATAGACGCGACGTTCGTCGCCGGGCTCGTCGCCGTCGTCCTGGTCTCGGCGTTCATCCTGGTCGCCCTCGCCCTCCCGCCGAGCGTCTTCGCGTGATCGTCGCGCCGAGCGCGGCCGGAGACGCGGTCGGACCGGGGAAACCCCCCGGTCGTTCGTTTCTCACGGCGCGAAACGGCCGCTCACCACGACGTGACGGTCACGTCTTTCATCGGGCGGTCGAACGGCACGGAGACGCGGCCGCCCGTCGAGTCGGAGGCGACGAAGCCGACGAGCACCTCCAGCGTGTGACGGGCCTCGCGGCCGGGCGAGCGGTTCTCGGCCTCGCCCTCGATCAGCTGGACGGCGTGGGCGACCGCGTTGACGAACGAGCGCTCGTGGTCGTCTTCGAACCCCTCGGTCGGCGGCTCGCGCTCGACGTGGCCGTCGTCGGTGGCTTCCCAGTAGCGCCAGCCGTCCTCGGCGGAGACGAGGCGGCCGTCGCTGCCGTTGATCCGGTGGTGGAAGGTCGCCTCGTCGCGGCGGGCGGTGCCGTCGTAGGTCAGGAAGGCGCCCCCCTCCAGCACGGCGAACCCGCCGGTCGCGGCGTCGTCGACGTCCGAATCGGCCAGGTCGTCGGCGACCTGGTTCGCCCCGGTGACGTGGCCCGCGACGGTCTCGGCGCGGGCGTCGGCCAGGTAGAGCGCGAGGTCGACGACGTGGGTGCCCACGCGCAACAGCTCCATCGGGCTCCCGCAGGTGATTGAGCGCACCTCGCCGATCAGGCCGTCGTCGACGGCCGCCTTCACCGCCCGGTTCTGCCGGAGGAACCGCTGGGAGTGGTTGACGAGCAGTTCGACGTCGGCCGCCTCGCAGGTCTCGACCATCGACTCGGCGTCGCTCACCGAGCACGCGACCGGTTTCTCGCACCAGACCACCGCGGGGTCGCCGATGCGGGCTGCGTCCTCGACGTGCTCACGGTGGAGCATCGACGGCGTGCAGACCGAGACGATATCGAGGTCCTCGGCCTCCAGCATCGCCTCGTGGCCGAGGTAGCGGTGCTCTTCCGGTATCTCCCAGGCGCGGCCGAAGCGCTCGAGCGCGTCGGGGTCGACGTCCGCGACCGCCGCCAGTTCCACGTCGTCGACGGCGGCGTAGCCGCCGGCGTGGCTCGCGTCGACCGGGTCGGTGCCCACGTCGTCGGCGCTCCCGTCGTAGATACCCATCCCGGCGACGCCGCCGGTTCCCACGATCCCAGCGCGGTATGTCATAGCGTCACTCGCACGCGCCGGGACCGTGAAGGTTCGGCTCGGGGAAGCGCCGACCGGGACCGCCGGGGTGACCGAGCGACCGGGACGGGGTCACGAGGACTCGGCCAGTCGGCGCCGGAGCTTTGGAGCCAGCCCCTCGGCGATGGTCGCGTGGCCGGCGTCACCCGGGTGGACCGCGTCCGCGGAGAGGCCGCTGGCCTCGGAGATCGACGGACCCGAAAGCACGGAGAGGTTCGGGCGGTCGGCGGCCTCGACGGCCTCGACGAGGGCCTCGCGGAACCGCCCGGAGCGGTCGCCCTCGTACTCGTTCTCGAAGAGGGTCACCGCGACGACCGGCCGGTCGGGGTCGGCGGCGGCGACGGTGTCGACGAGGTAGGCCGCCCGCTCGCGGAACTCCTCGATATCGAAGCCGAGCATGTTGACCGAGACGGAGAGCGTGGCGACGTCCCAGTCGTCGCGCGCGGCGATGTGGTCGGCGATGGCGGCCTCGCAGTGGGCCGACCCGGAGCACCCGAGGTTCAGCAGGTCGGCGCCGAGGCGCCGCGCCGTCAGCGAGGCGTAGGTCAGGTGGATCTCCGAGGCGGACCCGTCCTCGGTGATCGACGTGCCGTAGGCGAGATAGCGGGTGTCGGGAACCTCGTCCGGTTCGGGCGGGCGTGTCTCGCCCTCGACCCCGTGATAGAGGAGCCAGTCGCCGCGCATCCCGGAGGCGCCGCGGCATATCAGTCGGCAGACCCGCGGGGCGAACCCGCGGCCGCCCCTCGCCCGCCCCTCGCGTACCTTCTCGGGCACGGCGAGTTCGAACGACTCGGCGTCGTGGCCGACGGTGAACGGTTCGCCCTGGTAGGGGCCCCAGAACGGCTGGACGCGGACGCTCCCCGATGGCGCCGAGAGCGCGACGCTGACGGACGGCGATTCGGGGACGAAGCGGACCTCGCTGGCGGTCGGGACGAGCATCCGTTCGGCCGCGTCCTCGTTGAGCGCGCGCCGCACATCCTCGGGGACCCGCTGGAGTCGAACGCCCTCGTAGCCGAGTACCTCCCGCGTCTCCGCGACGTTGTGGAACGCGACGTCGTCGAGGTCGGTCATGGGATGACTGGCGGGGCGACCCACATCACGTTTCGGAGTCCGGCCATCGATTCCGGAGGCGGCGCGATTCCGGGGAGGCCGTCGCGTTCCCCCGGGATCCGCGCGCTGATCCGGCGAGACGTGCGGCGATCCGAACGCACAAGAGCGGGGATCGGTAGAGGGAGGGTATGGAGGTGTTCGTCCGGCTGGCGTACCTGCTCGCCCTGCTGGGGGTCGGGCTGGTCGCCCGCCGGGCCGGCGTGCTCACCGAGCGCCGGACGGGCCGACTGAACGATCTGGCCTTCTACGTCGCGCTGCCGGCGCTCGTGTTCTCCTCGACGTACGATCGCGCGCTGGGCGAACTCGTCTCGCCCGCGCTCGTGGGCGGCGTCCTCCTCGTCTTCGCGACGGTCGCCGCGCTGGCGTGGCTGCTCCACCGCCGTCGCGCCTCGGGCGGCCAGCGTAGCGTCGCCGTCGTCCAGTCGTATCACTCGAACCTCGGATTCCTCGGTCTGCCGCTCGTGGAGGCGACGCTGGGCGGGGCCGCCAGCGGGACCGCCGCGGTCGTCCTCGGGATCGGCATCCTCGTCCAGACGCCCCTGACCGTCGGCTCGCTGATCGCGATCAACGACGCCGACGCCGCGGTCGCCGACGAGGTGCGGGGCGTCCTCACGAACCCGGTCCTGATCGCGCTCGTCGTCGGGCTGGGTTTCTCGACCGCCGGGATCGGCGTCCCCACCGCCGTCGCGACCGGCCTGGGGGCCGTGTCGGAACTCGCCCTGCCCGTCGCCTTGCTCTGTGTCGGCGCCTCGCTGCAGGTGGCCGACGGGAGCGTCGACTACGGGCTGACGGGCTCGGTGGTGGCGATGAAGATCGGGCTGATGCCCGCGCTGGCGTGGGTCGTCTTCACCGCGCTCGCGGTCGACCCGACCGCCGCGGCCGCGGTGGTCGTCATGCTCGGGATGCCCTCGGCCGTCTCGACGTACGTCTACGCCAGCGAACTCGGCGGCGATTCGCAGCTGGCGTCGCTCAACGTCTTCGCCACCACGCTCGCCTCGCTCGGGACCGTGACGCTCATCGTGCAGGTGTTGGGGTAGCCCGATATTCGCCACCGCTCGCCCGATTTTATCACCGTCCGCGACGCAGCGACGGCCATGGGCTACCACCACGTCGACCCCGACGACCTCGACGCGACGCCGGAGTACCCCTGCGACCGCCGCGGGATCTCCGACGCAGCGGAACTCGCCGCGCTCCACCTCGCGACCTACGAGATGGAACCCGGCGAGCAGCTCCCTCGGGTGTATCACTACCACGAGCGCCGCGAGGAGGCCTTCTACGTGATCGCGGGGACGCTCCACGTCGAGACGCCCGAGCGGGAGTACGTCGTCGAGTCGGGCGAGGTGTTCGTCGCCGAGCCCGAGAGCCCGCATCGCGCGTACAACCCCGACGACGCCGACGAGTCCGTGAAAGTGCTCGGGACCGGCGCGCCGAAATCGGACATCGCGCACCCCTACGACCCGGAGGCGGACGACCGCGGCGCCGAGGAGTGACCGTCCGCGGCCGAGCGCGCTACTCGGCGGGGAAGCGCTCGTCGAGGAAGTCGGCGAGTTCGCGGTAGACGCGGATCTTGTGGTCGATGTCCGAGGAGCCGTGGCCCTCCGCGCCGAGTTCGACGTACTCGAACTCCTCGCCCTCGGTCCAGCCCCGGCGCTCTTCCAGCGCGTCGCGGAAGTCCCGGGCCTGGGATATCGGACAGCGCGGATCGTTGACGCCGTGGAGCTGCAACAGGGGCGCCTCGATGTCCTCGACGTGGGTGATGGGACTGCGCTCGCGCCACAGGTCCTCGTTCTCCTCGGGGTCGCCCATCTGCTCGCGCAGGACCGTCTTGAAGTGGGCCATCGACTCCTCGAAGAGGCCGAGGAGGTCGGTGATGCCGACCCAGGCGATGCCGGCGTCCCAGAGGTCGGGATACCGGACGAGCTGCCAGTAGGCGGAGTAGCCGCCGAAGGACCCGCCGAACACCGCGAGGTCGTCCTCGTCGACCCACTCCTTCCCGGCGATCCAGCGGGCGCCGGCGGCGACGTCTTCCTGTTCCCGCCCGCCCCAGTCGCCGTGGATGGCGTTCTTGAACTCGCGGCCGTAGGCCGTCGAGCCCCTGAAGTTCGGCGCGAGGACGGTGTACCCGCGGTCGACGAGGAACTGCACCTGCGCGTCGAACGAGTGGTCGACGTTGCCGTGTGGGCCCCCGTGGACGAGGACGATCACCGGCGACGGCCGCTCGCCGCTGTCGTAGAGGACGGCACCGATCTCGGTACCGTCCGTCGACTCGTAGGTGACGTAGTCGGCGTCGACGAAGGCGTCGGGGTCGACGTCGCCGTACTCGGCCTCGCGGAGCACGCTCGTCTCGTCGCTCGCGGGGTCGTAGGCCAGCAGGTCGTCGCGGGAGGTCGGGGTGGTCCGCCCGGCGAGGACCCGCCCGTCGGGCAACAGTCCGCTCCGGCGGTCGCCCTGTACCCAGGCGACGCCCTCGGAGAACGGTTCGCCGAGTTCGGTCCCGTCGCGGTCGTAGACGACGAGCGGCTGGGTCGCGCCGTCGTGGCGGCCCGCGAAGACGTAGCCGTCCGGATGGGCGAAGTACGCCCACTCGTCGCGCTCGGCGTCGCTGACCCACTCGACCCCGTCGATCGCGAGGTCGTAGATCCCCCACCGCGAGAAGTCCAGCTCGTCGTCGGTCACCAGCAGCGCGTCGCCCTCGGGCGTCCAGTCGGTGATCCCGGCCTGGTACCCCTCGCCGTTTATCTCGAGGCGGCGCGCGCTCCCGTCGACGTCGGTGCCGGCGAGGGGCGTCTCGATAGCTCCGCCCTCCCGGGGCAGGTCGGCGACGTACACGTCCCGGTTCTCCAGGTCGTCGCGCTCGTTGGTGACGTAGGCGACCCGCTCGGCGCTCGGGTCGTACTGCGCGGCGAACACGGGCCGCGCGTAGGCGGTGAGCTGTCGGCTCTCGCCGCGCTCGACGTCGTGCTCGTAGCAGTTCATCTGCTCGCCGGCGTCGCTGGCGTAGAGCAGGTAGCGCCCGTCGGGCGAGACGTCCTGGAGGTGGATCTGCCCGTCGTTCTCGACGACCGGGCGCGTCTCGCCGGCGTCCAGGTCGAACGCGTAGATATCGTTTTGCTCGTCGCCGTCGGCGTCCCGGTGGTAGTAGACGGCGTCGCCGTCGGGCGCCCACTCGATGGGATAGCGCGCTTCCCGGGGCACCTCACCGTCGGTGACCTGCGTCAGCTCGCCCGTCTCGGGGTCGAGCAGGCAGAGTTCGTTGCGGCCGCTGCCGTCGTAGAAACAGGCGATGCGCTCGCCGTCGGGGGAGACGCGGGGATGGTTCAGGTTCGGGAGGCTCGCGAGTTCCTCCAGCGGGATGTGTTCGGGCATCCCCAGCGTCTACCTGGCGGCCCCACAAATCGGTTGCCCCGGAAGCGGGGGCCGGCGACCGGAGACCGGCGTCCCGGATCGGCGTCCCGAACCGGCGTCCCGGATCGGCGTCCCGAACCGGCGTCCCGGATCGGTGTCCCGAACCGGCGTCCCGGATCGGTGTCCGGTCGTCCGGCCGCGCGCGTCGGTCCGACCGAGTAGGCTTTTGACCCCGCCGACCGGAGAGGTGGACATGACGAGGAAAGACGAGGTCCGGCGAGCGATCGTAGACAGCGGCGTGACCGCGGTCCTGCGGGGGATCGACGAGACGGACATCGTGCCGGTCGCCGAGGCGGTCCACGAGGGCGGCGTGCGGGCGCTGGAAGTGACCGCCGACGCCACGCGGTGCAGCGAGATGATCGCCGACGTCGACCGCGCGATGGAGGGCACCGACGCCGTCGTCGGCGCCGGCACCGTCATGGACGCCGCCGCCGCGCGCAACGTCATCGAAGCCGGCGCCGAGTTCGTCCTCGCGCCCAACTTGAACGAGGACGTGATCGACGTCTGCAACCGCGAGGGGGTCGTCTGCGTCCCCGGCGTCATGACCCCCACCGAGGCCGCCGCCGCGATGGAGGCCGGCGCGGACATCCTGAAGATGTTCCCCGCCTCGACCGTGGGGCCGGGCCACATCGGCGCGCTGCAGGGCCCGTTGGGCGACGTGCCGATCATGCCGACCGGCGGCGTCTCGACGGACAACGTCGCCGAGTACTTCGACGCCGGCGCCGTCGCCGTGGGCGCCGGGTCGGCGCTCGTGGACTACGAGGCCATCGCGAACGACGACTGGGACGGCGTCCGCGAGTCCGCCGCCGCGTTCGTCGAGGCCGTCGAGGACGCCCGGGCGTAGCCGTCGCGGCCTGCCGTCTGCGGCGTGTGGGACGTATTGACCTGCTTATCTCCGTCGGGCCCGTACCGACCGTATGACCGCCCAGCGCGAGGAAGTGGCGGAGACGGTCGAGCGACTGATCGACGAGGTGAGCGAGTGGTCTCACGTCACCGTGGGGGAGCACCGCTTCGGCGGAACGGAGTTCCGCGTCGGGCCGCGGGAGATCGGCCACGTCCACGCGTGGGGGATGCTCGACATCGCCTACCTGCGGGCGTTACGGGACGCGCTGGTCGAGGAGGGCCACACCGGCGTCCACCACCTCCTGACGGAGTCGGGCTGGACGACCTTCTACGTCGAGTCGGCCGAGGACTTCGAGCACGCCCGCTGGCTGCTCCGGCTGTCGTACCTGTATCACGTCGCGGCGCTCGAGAAGACGCCCGCGGGCGCCGAGGAGTTCGCCGACGTCGACGTGGCGAGCGAGCTCGACGGGATGGAGCTGAGCGAACCGATCAGGGCGGCGTTCGAGCGGCGCGACCCGGGCCGTCAGCGTTGACATCCTCCTCCGCCTGAAGGCGGAGGGATCCCGTGGTTGGGATATTACGGTTTGCGGCCTACCACTTGTTCCTGCGGTTGGAATCCGCTGGACAAGTCATACAGGTGGACTGCTGGCTGTGCCAACCAGCCGGTACTCCTATCCACACCCGAACCGAGTGTAGACTCGGAGTTACTTTCTTCTCCGTTGATGTCGAGGCGGATGTTCTCTGCCCCGTTTACGTCGGCGTTGAACGCCGTATCACACTCCTCACACACGTACAGGCCGCGTTCGACGCGCTGACTCTCGTCTTCCCTCCCGCACACGCAACATGTCTTACTCGTATCACGCTCCGAGATCTCCACGACCTCGATACCCTCGACCTTCGCTTTGTACGTGAGAATCGACGTGAAGCGGTCGAACGCCCACCCGTGCAAGTCAAGATTGCCGTGCGTGCCCCAATTCTTCGACTTGCCGTTCTCGTCCTTACGAATGCCATCCAAGTCTCCGACGTTGATACGCCCAACTTCCTTCTCGATACACCGTTCAACGATGTGTTTGGCGAGACTGTGGAAGAAGTGGGTCCGGCGTTCTGACCACTTCTTGTGCAATCGGGTGGCTCGCTCCCCACCAGAGTCGTCGCACTTGGCGATTTCTTTCGGGAAGTAGTAGCCGTCCTGTTTCAGGCGGTTGCCGGGGTAGAGGTCGGTGTCTTCCGTACTGTAGGCAACGGCGGCGAAATTCGAGATGCCGAGGTCGATGCCAGCCGTTTCGGTGCCGGGAGCGGTAGGCGTCTCGATTTCGTCTTTGCAGACGAGGTGCAGTTCCCACCGTTCCTTCGATTGGTCGTAGACTGCGCGAACCTGTTGCAGGTTCTCGACGGTGACGCCGGGCCGCGTCTCGTATTCGACGAGAATGTACTCCCACGCTCGTGGGTGTTCCTTGTGATTCGCGCCCTTCGAGAGGCGAACACGGTTGTTCTTCGAGTCGTGTTTGATGCCTTTTGTTTCCACGTCACGGTGCTTCGCGGGTGTTCTTCGTGGACGCGCCGACCCTATTGGTCGTAGTAGTTTGTTTTGCGGTAGCCCGGCGGATTGTCCCTGTCATCGTCACTGGAGTACCACGAATTGAAGGCTTCAGCGAGTTCCTCCAGAACCCGCTGACTGGACTGACTGTGCAGTC
>JBDGSU010000189.1:0-17142 GCA_042217395.1 Halosimplex sp. | reverse complement strand
AGCGCAACGGCGAGCAGTACAACCTCCACATCGGCCAGTGCATCTACTGCCGGCTGTGCGAGGAGGTCTGTCCGACCGACGCCATCATCCTCACCCAGAACTTCGAGTGGACCGGCGACACCAAAGACGAGTTCGCCCTCGACAAGGAACAGCTCAAGAACGTCCCCTGGTACAAGGACATCGACCCGCTCGAGTCCCGCGAACCGGACCGCGGCGCGTGGATCGGCGAGGGAGAGGGCGAAGTCGACTATCAGTAAATCACGTACGGCGAGGCGCCGTGCGCCGAGCCGTTTCACCGGCACCGAACGTAGTGAGGTGCCGGCTTTTTCGCCCACGTTTTTGCGCGAGTGGGTCGCGGAGCGACCCCGAGCGGAAAAAGGTGGTGGCCGTGGACCCGCTCGAGTCCCGCGAACCGGACCGCGGCGCGTGGATCGGCGAGGGAGAGGGCGAAGTCGACTACCAGTAAGCCGCGGTCCTCATTTTCTCGTCGGTGACTGCGCTCGCTGGCCTCTCCATGCAGCCACCTTTTTCATCGTCGCCTCTCCTCGCTCGCTCCGCTCGCTGCGGGGAGGGCTTCTGCTCACGGGCGCTTCGCGCCCGTTCGCACGGGTAGCGGGACCAACGGTCCCGCGCAACCTCGAAAAAGATGGGGCAAAAAAGGCCGAACCCGAGCGAAGCGAGGGTTCGGTCGAATCGGGGTCGCTTCGCTCGCCCGAATGCCAGCGGTCAATACGCACGATCAAATCCCCGATCCACCTCGACCGAACCCTTAAGCTCGCTCCGGCAATATTTGCGCCCATGTTCGACGAGGAGGACCTCGCCGCGATCAGGGAATCCCGCGAGGAGTGGGAGGCGGACACCCTCGACCCGGTACTCGAGGGGGTCGGCGAGCGAACGGACCGCTTCGCGACGGTCTCCAACCACGAGGTCGACCGGCTCTACACGCCGGAAGACGTCGCCGACCTGGAGTACGACGAGGACCTGGGGTTCCCGGGCGAACCGCCCTACACGCGCGGGGTGTACCCGACGATGTACCGCGGGCGGACCTGGACGATGCGCCAGTTCGCCGGCTTCGGGACGCCGACGGAGACCAACGAGCGCTTTCACTACCTCATCGAGGAGGGCCAGACCGGGCTCTCGACGGCCTTCGACATGCCGTCGCTGATGGGGCTGGACTCTGACGACCCCATGAGCGACGGGGAGGTGGGCAAGGAGGGAGTCGCCGTCGACACGCTACGGGACATGGAGATCATCTTCGACGGCATCGACGTGGGCGAGGTCTCAACCTCCTTCACCATCAACCCGAGCGCGCCGGTCGTCTACGCGATGTACGTCGCCATCGCGGACCAGCAGGGCGTCCCGCGCGAGGAGATCCGCGGGACCCTCCAGAACGACATGCTCAAGGAGTTCATCGCGCAGAAGGAGTGGGTGGTGCCGCCGCGGCCCTCGCTGGACGTCGTCGTCGACACCGTCGAGTTCGCCGTCGAGGAGACGCCGAAGTTCAAGCCCATCTCGATCTCCGGCTATCACATCCGCGAGGCCGGGTCGACCGCGATCCAGGAACTCGCCTTCACGCTCGCGGACGGGCTGGCCTACGTCGAGGCGTGTCTCGATCGCGGGCTCGACGTGGACGAGTTCGCGCCGCAGCTCTCCTTTTTCTTCAACTCGCACAACGCCATCTTCGAGGAGGTCGCGAAGTTCCGCGCGGGCCGGCGCATCTGGGCGCGACTGCTGGCGGAGTGGTACGACGCCGAGGACGACGCCAGCAAGGCGATGAAGTTCCACACCCAGACTGCGGGGCAGTCCCTGACCGCACAGCAGCCGCTGAACAACGTCGTCCGGGTGACGATCCAGGCGCTCGCCGGGGTGCTCGGCGGCACCCAGAGCCTCCACACCAACAGCTTCGACGAGGCGCTGGCGCTGCCCAGCGAGGAGGCCGTCCGCGTCGCCTTGCGCACCCAGCAGATCATCGCCGAGGAGTCCGGTGCGGCGGACATCGTCGACCCGCTGGGCGGCAGTTTCGCCGTCGAAGCGCTGACCGACGAGGTCGAGGCGGAAGCAATGGACTACATCGAGGAGATCGAGGAGTTGGGCGACGGGTCGATGGTCGAGGGGGTGCTCGCCGGCATCGACGACGGCTACTTCCACCGGGAGATCCAGGACGCCGCCTACGAGTACCAGCGGCGCGTCGAGGACGGCGAGGAGGTCGTCGTCGGCGTCAACGCCTACACCGTCGCGGAGGACACCGAACCCGAACTCCTGACAGTCGACGAGGGGGTCCAGCGCACCCAGCGCTCCCGGCTGGAAGAGGTGAAAGCCGAGCGCGACGACGAGGCCGTCGAGGCCGCCCTCGCCGCGCTGGACGACGCCATCGAGGGCGACGAGAACGTGATGCCCTACATCGTCGACGCCGTCAAGGCCTACGCGACGATGGGCGAGGTCATGTCGCTGTTCGAGGGCCACTACGGGAGCTACACCGAATCGGTCAGCGTCGCCTGAACCGGAGCGGTCGTTTCCTCGACGGGCGAGGCGTCGTACTCCCTGTCAGTCCCCAGCCTCGTTCTCTCTCCCGCCCTCTCCCTCGCTCTCGCTCCCGCCCTCTCCCTCGTCGAGCACCGCGACGTCGAAGAGGGCGTCGTCGCGCAGCACCGCGCGGACCCGTTCGTACCACGCCTCGCGGAACGCCGCGCGCTCCTCGTCGTCGGCCGTCCCCGCGACGAGGTCAGGGAGGTGATCGACCCCCGGTCCGGCCGCGGGGACGTCGCCGACGCGGTACGTGACTTCGACCGCCCGTCCCGTGTCCGTCCGCCGGAAGCGGACGGTCGGGCCGGCGGCGTCGGTCTCGAAGGCGTCGTAACTCAGCAGGTCCCGCCGGTCGCCGACCCCGCCCGCGAGGCCGCCGAAGCCCCCAGCCCCCGCTGCGCCGGTGACGTACGAGAGGAGCCGGCCGGTGACGCCGTAACCGGGATCGGTCTCCGGGCCGGCGGCGAACACCTCGACCTCGCTCCTGACCGGCAGGTCGTCGGGGTACAGCGCGTCGAGGCCGACCTGAGCGATGCGGTAGGCGCCGGCTGCCGTCGGGCAGGAGTGCCCGGCCGCGACGACTGCGTCCTCGTAATCGATCTCGAACGGTCTCCCGGGTTCGAGCACCGCGAGCGCTTCCGCCACCGGATCGCGGATCCGGATCGGTTCGACGTCGTACGCGACCGCCCAGTTCGCGCGGCGCGACGGCTCCCGATCGGCCCCTCGGTCGCCGTCGGTCGTCCGATTCCGTCCCGTCGGGCGACCGCCGTCGGTCGCCGGTTCGCCGCCCGTCGTCCGCTTCCGTTCGCTCGTTCGGCTCGGTTCGATCGCCCGGTTCGCCTCGTCGTCGGTGCGCGGTTCGGTCGTCATTGTCGGTGTCGGTGTTCGAGTCGTGGATAGTCGGTGGTCGGGTGTTCGGTCGTCGCCGTTCGATCGGCCGTCTCATACGGATTCGGAGCAAGCGTTTCCCGGGTCGACCGCACGGAGTCGTGCGATCGATCCCGGAACGTCTTGCTCCGAATCCGCATCAGGGCCGGTACCGCAGCAGCCGCATCCCGTTGAGGATCACCAGCAGGACGCTCCCCTCGTGGACGAGCATCCCGCCGGCGAGGTGGACGGCGTTCCCGAGGACGCCGGCGAGCAGGAGGCCGACGGTCAGGACCGCGACGCCGACGTTCTCGCGGACGTTCCAGCGGGTCGCCTCGCTCAGGCCGACCGCGTAGGGGATCCGGTCGAGCGCGTCCGCCATCAGCGCCACGTCCGCGGTCTCGATGGCCGTGTCGGTGCCGGCCGCGCCCATCGCGATCCCCACGTCGGCCGCCGCGAGCGACGGAGCGTCGTTGATCCCGTCGCCGACCATCGCGACGACGTGACCGTCGGAGCGGAACGACTCGATCGCCGCCTGCTTGTCCTCGGGGAGCAACGCGGCGCGGTAGTCGTCGATACCGACCGCCTCGGCCACGGCGCGGGCGGTCCGCTCGTTGTCGCCGGTCAGCATCACCGTCCGCACGCCGGCCGCCCGGAGCGACCCGACCACGTCGGCCGCGCCGTCGCGGATCGCGTCTCGGATCGCCACGGCGCCGACGACGACGCCGTCGCGGACCACGTGGACCGCGGTCTCGCCCCCGGACTCGCGCTCGCGGACGTACTCGGCGACCTCGTCCGGTACGCCGATCCCCCGCTCGTCGAGGAGCGCCCGGTTGCCGACGACGATCTCGCGACCGTCGTGGCGGGCGACGACCCCCTTCCCCGGCAGGACCTCGAACTCGTCGGGATCTGGGATCGGGTCGCCCGACGCGGTGCCCCCGGCGGTCGCCGGGACGGCGCCGCCGTCGGTGGCGACCGCGTCGCCTCCGCCCGCGCGACGGGACGCCGCGTCGGCCGCGGCCGTCCGGATCGCCTCCGCGAGGTGGTGTTCGCTCCGTCGCTCGGCGATCGCCGCGAGGCGGAGGACCGTCGCGTCGGTCTCGCCGAAGCCGGCGACGTCGGCGACGGTCGGCTCGCCCGTCGTGAGCGTCCCCGTCTTGTCGAAGGCGACGAGGTCGATCGTCCCCGCCGTCTCCAGGTGCTCGCCGCCCTTCATGAGCACGCCGTTGCGCGCGGCGTTCCCGATGGCGGAGACGACGCTCACCGGCGGGCCGATGACCAGCGCGCCCGGGCAGCCGATGACCAGCAGCGTCAGCGAGAGCATCGCGTCGCGCGTGAGGGCGAAGGCGCCGACCGCGAGCGCGAGGACGGCGGGCGTGTAGTAGCTCGCGAACCGGTCGATCAGGCCCTCCGTCGGCGACTGGGCCTCCTGGGCCGACTCGACGCGGCGGATGATCCGCTGGAGCGTCGTATCGGAGCCGGCGCCGGTGGTCTCCACCTCCAGCGCGCCCGCCTGGTTGAGCGTGCCGGCGTAGACCTCGTCGCCCGCCGCCTTGGAGACGGGCGCGCTCTCGCCGGTCACCGGCGACTGGTCGACCGCGCTCTCCCCGTCGACGACCTCGCCGTCGACGGGCACCGTCTCGCCCGGCCTGACGACGACGACCTCGCCCGTCTCGACCTCGCGGGCGGGGACCTCGACGCGCTCGCCGTCACGCCGAACGAGCGCCGTGTCGGGCGCCAGTTCGAGCAGTTCCTCCAGCGCGCTGCGCGTCTTTCGCATCGTCCGCCCCTCGAGGTAGCTCCCGAGGCCGAACAGGAAGACCACGGCGGCGGCCTCCCAGTAGGCGCCGATGCCGACCGCGCCGACGGCCGCCAGCGTCACCAGCGTCTTGATGCCCAGCGTCCCGGCCCGCAGCTCGTAGTACCCCTTCTTCGCGACGTCGTACCCGCCGACGGCGGCGGCGAGGACGAGCAACGCCGCGCTGGCGAGCGCGAACCCCTCGACGTGGCCGACGCTCCAGCCGACGGCGTACAGCAGACCCGTGACGGCCGTGACGACCGCGGTGCGGTTCCGGCGGACGTACCGGCGCCACTCGGTCGGCGCGGGGACGGTGTCGAAGCTCACTGGCCCCACCTCACGCCCTTCGGGGCGTGTACCCCTGCTTCTCGATGGCCTCCGCGATGGCCGACGGTTCGACCGTCTCCGCGTCGTGGGTCACCTCGACGCGGCCGGTCGCGTAGTGCACTTCCACGGACTCGACGCCCGACGTCTTCCCGATCGCTCGCTCGACCGTGCTCGCGCAGGTCGGGCAGTCGAAGTCCGATACCCGGAACTGGGTGGTCTCCGTCATCACACCTAGACGGAGGGGCGGTACCGCCAAAAGTATTTTTTAGATGATACGTTTGAGCGGCCAGACGAGTCGTGTGACCGGTGAGACGAGCGGTATGGGGCTTCGGCGGGCGACCGGGGTCGCGGGGTGGGCCGGGAGCGCTCGACGCGGTCCGGTCTCGCCGCGCCCCACCGGTCCCCGGCCGATGAGGATCGGGTCGGAGCTTTTCCCGACGGGTCGCGTACGGTCCGTATGGACGAGTCGACGGCGCAGGTCAGCCTCCGGGATGTGGTCGTGCAGGACCCGGCCGTGTCGGCGGCGGTGGACGAGCCCGTGCGAGCGACGATCCTCGACATGCTCGCCGACGAGCCGATGACGGCCGGACAGGTCGACGCGGCGCTCACCGAACAGGGGTTCGACCGGACGGAGAACACGATCCGCCACCACATCAACACGCTCCGGGACGCGGGACTGGTCGAGGTGGTCAGGTACGAGGAAGGCCGGGGCGGCACGACGAAGTACTACGGCGCGACGACGCTGGTGCTCTCCTACGCGCTGCCCGAGGGGAGCGACGCGGCGGTCGAGGAACTGGTCGAGGCGCTGCGCCCCGGCGTCGCGGCGCTGCTCGACGACCTCGAGGCCGAGCACGGGGAGACGATAGACGGGATCGCCGCGGCGATGGAGCCCTGCGACCACTGCCGGACGCAGAAGTACGAGACCTACGTGCTCCTGACCGTCCTCCGGCGGGCGTTCGCGCGCACGCGGTGAGTCTCGTCGGCACGTACTGCGGAGCGGCCGCGAATCAGAGCACGTCCTTGTCTCTGAAGACGAGATAGCCGGCGACCGGGACGACGACGAGCCAGAGGAGGAGGGCGGCGACGGCGTACCACGTCGAGACGGCGAGGTAGTCGAGTTCGGGTCCGCGGGGCGTCGTCAACAGCGGGAACGGCCTCCCGGCGTTGAACAGCTCGTTCACGAGTTTCGCGTAGGCGTTCATCGGGTCGAGTCGGCCGAGGTAGAAGTACCACGACGGGTACGGTCGGACGCCCTGTCGGCCCTCCGGGCGGGTCAGGTAGAGCCCGCCCCACTGGGCGATCGGCCAGAGCCCGCGGCAGGCGACGTAGGCGCTGATGACCCCCGTCGTCACCTGGGTCTCCGAGTCGAGCACGGCCGACAGCGCGAGGCCGACGCCGACGAACACGAGCCCGAAGACGACCGTCAGTACCGCGAACAGGACCACGGCGAGCGGGTCCGGGTCCCGGAGGACCCCGAACCCGACGACGGCGACGACGACGAACCCGACGAGCGTCGCGGCGACGAGCAGCACCGAGCGGCTGCAGTACTTGCCGGCGTACGCCTCCAGCCGCGAGTTCGGGAGCCCGAGCAGGAAGCGGACCGACCCGGTCTCGCGCTCCTGGACGATCGCGCCGTAGCTCCCGAGCATGGCGATGAAGGGGAGGATGAACGAGAGGGCGCTCCCGATGAGCAACATGATCGTGTCGAAGGGGGGCGCCCGCCCGCCGGGCGTCGAGACGTGCGCGAGCGCGACGAGGAGAGCGATGCCGGCGGTGAACACGAACGTCGTCGCCGCGACGCCCTGGCCCAGGCGAGAGCGGCGCACCCCCAGCAGGTCGTCGTCCATGACGGTCCGCCAGGTCATGCCTCGCCCTCCGCGGTCGCCGGAGACGCGCCGGTCGACTCGCGGTCCTCGCGCGGGCCGAGCGTGGCCACCTCGAATATCTCCTCGAGCGACGGGTCGTCGGTCGCGAAGTCGGAAAAGCCCACTCCGGCGCGCTCGACCGCGTTCAGCGCCCGGAGCTTGGCGTCACCGCCGCGCGCGGAGACGATGATCTGGTTGTCCGTCGCCTCGACGGTCTCGACCCCGTCGATGTCGCGCAGCCGTCCGAGCAGCGACTCGGGGGCGGACTCCTCGACCGTGACCGTCACCGTCGCGGCGTCGAGGCTGGCGCGCAGGTCGGTGACGCTCCCCTCCGTGACCATCTCGCCGTCCTTGAGGATACCGACGCGGTCGCAGACGGCCTCGACCTGGTCGATGAGGTGCGAGGAGAAGAAGACCGTCGCGCCCCGGCGGTTCTGCTCGCGGATGATATCGCGCAGTTCGCGGGTGCCGTTGGGGTCGAGCCCCGTCGAGGGCTCGTCGAGCACGAGCAGATCGGGGTCGCCGACCAGCGCCATCCCGATGGCCATCCGCTGGCGCATCCCCTTCGAGAAGCCGCCGGCCTCGCGGTCGGCCGCGTCGGCGATGCCGACTCGCTCCAGGATCTCCGCGGGGTCGTCGTCGACTCCCTTGGCCCGGATCGCGCGTTCGACGTGCTCCCGGGCGGTGACGCGCTCGTAGACGCCGTACCCCTCGAGCAGCGCGCCCGTGCGCTGGCGGATCCGTTTGCTCTCGGACCGGGCGTCGTAGCCGAACACGCTCGCCGACCCGGCCGTCGGCCGGGTGAACCCCAGGAGGACGTTGATCGTCGTCGACTTCCCGGCACCGTTCGGACCGAGGAAGCCGAATATCTCGCCCTCGGGGACCGAGAAGGACAGATCGTCGAGGGCGGTCACGTCTCCGAACCGTTTCGTGAGGTGGCGGATTTCGATGGCGGACATGAGCGGAGGGCCGTGCGGCGCGGGTCGCCGCGGTCTATCGGGTTCTCCGACGGCGACGTAAAAAGCGTATCGCTCGTCTGTCACGGTCGACTGGATTAAATTGATACGGGAGTCGCGTGAACTCGAAGTCGAGAGGTGCCAGAGTATGCCAGAAGATGACGCGACACTGGAGTCGCGACTGACGGAACAGGAGTACTTCCGACCGCCGACGGACTTCGTCGGCCAGGCGAACGTCAGCGACCCCGACATCTACGACCGTTTCGACGAGAACTACCCCGAGGCCTTCGAGGAGTACGCCGAACTCCTCGACTGGGACGAGCACTGGGACGAGGTGCTCGACGACTCGAACCCGCCCTTCTACGAGTGGTTCACCGGCGGGAAACTGAACGCCTCGTACAACTGCATCGACCGCCACCTCGAGGAGCGCAAGAACCAGGCGGCGTTCATCTGGGAGGGGACCGACAGCGACGAGCGGGACGTCATCACCTATCAGGACCTGTACAACCGCGTCAACGCGACCGCCGCCTCGCTCCGGGACGTCGGCGTCGAGGAGGACGACGTGGTCACCTGTCACCTCCCGATGCTACCCGCGCTCCCGGTCACGATGCTGGCCTGTGCGCGCATCGGCGCGCCCCATTCGGAGGTGTTCGCCGGCTTCTCCGCGCAGGCGCTGGCCGACCGCATCGACGACGCCGACTCGGACGTCGTCGTCACCTGCGACGGCTACTACCGCCGCGGTGACTTTCTCAACCACAAGGAGAAATGCGACGAGGCGCTCGAACTCGCCGAGAGCGACGTCGACACGGTCGTCCTGTGGACGCGCCACGACGAACTCCACGAGGACGTCGAGATCGACAGCGACGACCCCTACGTGCTGGCCGACGACCTGCTGGCCGACAACGAGCGCGCCCGCGTCGACCCCGTCTCCCGGGACGCGGAGGACCCCCTGTTCCTCATGTACACATCGGGGACGACGGGCCAGCCCAAGGGCTGCCAGCACCGCACCGGCGGGTACATGTCCTACGTCACCGCCACCAGCAAGTACGTGCTGGACATCAAGCCCGAGGACACCTACTGGTGCGCCGCCGACATCGGGTGGATCACGGGCCACTCCTACATCGTCTACGGGCCCCTGGCCCTGGGGACCACCTCGGTCATGTACGAGGACACCCCCGACCACCCGCACAAGGGCCGCATCTGGGAGATCGCCGAACGACTGGACGTCGACATCTTCCACACGTCGCCGACTGCCGTGCGGATGTTCATGAAGTGGGGCGCCGACTACGTCGACGAGTACGACTTCGACTTCCGGCACATGACCACCGTCGGCGAACCGATCCAGCCCGAGGCGTGGCTGTGGTACTACAAGCACATCGGCGACGAGGACGCGGTCATCGTCGACACGTGGTGGCAGACCGAGACCGGCGGGCACCTCATCACGAACCTGCCCGCCCTGAAAGACATGAAGCCCGGCTCCGCGGGGCTCCCCGCGCCGGGCATCCAGCCGGCGCTGTACGACGACAACGGCGACCCGATGGAGGCCGCCAGCGGCAAGGCCGGCAACCTCGTCATCGAGCGGCCCTGGCCCGGCATGCTCCAGACCGTCTACGGCGACGACGAGCGGTTCATCGACGAGTACTGGCGGGACTTCTCGGACACCGACAGCGACGACAGCGAGGACTGGGTGTACAAGGCCGGCGACGGCGCCGTCCACGAGCGCGACGGCTACTTCCGCGTCCTCGGGCGCCTCGACGACGTGATGAACGTCGCCGGCCACCGCCTCGGGACGATGGAACTGGAGTCCGCAGTGTCGGAAGTGCAGGACGTCGCCGAGGCCGCCGTCGCGGCCCGCGACCACGACGAGAAGGGCGAAGTGCCAGACGTGTACGTCGTCGTCCGCGAGGGCGTCGACGCGACCGAGGAGGAGATCCGCGACCGGATCATCGAGGCCGTCGAAGACGAGATCGGCAAGTTCGCCCGCCCCGACCGCGTCGTCTTCGTCGACGACCTCCCGAAGACCCGCTCGGGCAAGATCATGCGCCGCCTCCTCGAGAACATCTCCAACGGCGACGAGCTCGGCGACACGACCACGCTCCGCGACCCGAGCGTCCCCGAGGAGATCCGCGACCAGGTACAGGGCGACTGATACGGATCAGTGCGAGACAGTCCGGGACCGACCGCACGCAGCCCGGGTCGACCCGGTACACGCTTGCACTGATTCTACGATAGATATCTGTTCTCCTCGTCGACGGTGTTCGGAAGTCGAGTCGTCGACCCGTCGAACGTCGCGGCCGCGTCGTGCGCGTCGAAGGGGTCGATGGGCGCCGGGCCCTCGTCCGCGTCGTCGAGGTCGGTGTCTTCGGCGGGGACGGTCTCGTCGGTGATCCGGTCCGCGGTCCGTTCCGCGATCTGTGCGTCTCGGGTCTCGGGCGTGGCGTGTGTGCTCATCTGCGATCGCGTATCGGGCGGTCGGCGAACTGGACGACGCTGTCGGGGGTGAGAATCAGCGTACCGCTACGACGTGCGTCGTTCGAACCATCGTATCTACCGGGACGGGGCGCTCCATAATAAAAGTTCATGATATATCGGGACGTTCTCGTTCGAGTGGTCGATCCCGGCCCGGTGGGGTCGGCTGAGCGGTCGGGGACCGGTCACGTGGTCGGCGCGGTGCAATAGGCTTAACTGGGTCGACGACAGTGTACTAAACGACGCTTCGTCTTGGAGGGCCGAAGCGTCAGCGGGGACCAATTCAGGGCGGGACGCGGCCGGTTTCCGGCCGCGTCCCTTACCTTTCGTTTTCACGCTTCGAGCCGCGCGTTCGTCGCGGCCCGCGGTAGTCAGAACGGGACGTGCGACGCTCGAGTCCGGACGGGAGTTCGACTACTTCAGGCCCTCGGAAGCGAGGTGGTACTCGAAGACGGTCTCCATGCCGGCGACCAGCCCGGCGACGTCGACGCTCTCGACGTCGAGTCTGCGGGTCCGGACCTCGTCGCGGATCCGCTCCCAGCGCTCGCGGAACCGCGCTTCGAGCCCGCTCTCGCGGACGGCGTCGACGACGGCCTCGCGGTCGTCGGCCGCCGAGAGCTCGTCGGCGGAGACGACGCCCTCCTCGATGGCCGCGACGACGACGCCGGCGGAGTAGTCGCTCTCGCCGATCTCGCGTTCCCACGTCGTGAGCCAGTTGCCGATGCGGGCCATCTCCTGGAGGTCCCAGAGCGTGTCCCGAACGCCGCCCAGGTCGCGCCGGTCGAACGCCGGCGAGTACATCAGGTCGACGTCGGCGTAGGGGAACATCACCATGTTGTGCGAGTCGTACCGGGTCGCACCCGTCAGGTTCGCCATGCAGGGGTTGTCGCTGACGAGCGCGCTGTACTCCATCGCGTCGGCGGTCTGGTCGAAGTCGTAGGCGAAGACGTCCGCGAACGCCTCGCGGCGGGGGGCGTCCTCGAGTCCGCCCTCGAACTCCGTCCAGAGGCGCTCGACGAACGCGAACGTCTCGGCGTCGACGGCCGCCCGTTCGGGGTCGGGGTCGACCGTGTCGCAGGCCAGTCGCCGCGCCTCGCGAAACGTCGCCCGGTCGCCGCGGTGTTCGATCAGGTCGTCCAGTACCGTGACGTACATCGTCAGCACCGTCTTCTGCTCGCGGACGTGGGCGGCGTGCGCCTCGGCGACCGACGAGAGCGTGAAAGAAGGGAACAGCGAGTAGATCCACCGCCAGAGAAAGCGGTCGCGCTCCCCGAAGTACCGGTCGTATGCGTCGGCGAGTTCCGCGACGCGCTCCGGCAGCGTGACCTGTCGGACGGTCCGGAGGTGGTCGTCCGGTTCGACGGTCCCCCGATCGGCCTGCGTCGACACGGTCACCGCCTCCCTGTCTCGGTTTCGCCGGGACTCTCCCGATACTGTCCGACAGTACCCCTCGATGGGACGTCTGCCGGACGGATCGCTCCCGGCTCGATCCGCCGAGAAAGCCCGTCTTTCCGCCGCGACGCCCGGTCGGTAATCCCCGTCATATCCGGGTAAGACCCACGTATTCGGAAATACCTACCTGCGGATAAGGTACGGATGGGGACGGTTCCGTGCGGGCTGGTCACGGATTGCTACGTCCGCCCTTCCCGATAGCGCGCAGAGACGGGCCCGTGACGGCCACCACCCAGACCGGTCAGAGTGCTCGCGTAAGCGGTGATTACTCCGGGCCGAAACCGGGCAGCGGGGACACTCAGTAGTGACCCATCAGCCCCCGTCGGCGGGCGCGGGCACTCATCCACTGGAAGGCGCCGTAGCCGAGGCCGAAGTAGACGACGGCGGTCCCGACGAGCAGGGCGAGTTCGCCGGTCGGAAGTTCCCAGAGGCGCAGTCCTCCCTCCATCGCTCGGGTGAGCGGGTAGCTCCCCTGTGAGACGGGGAGCAGGCGGGCCCAGACCGTACCCGCGTCGGGCGCGACGATGCGCCCGATGAGGACGAACTGCGTGATGTTGAACACGTTCTCGACGCGCTTGTACAGCAGCGCGAGGCCGCCGAAGCAGAAGCCGAGACCGACGGCGGGCGCGGGCGTCTGTCCCAACTGCTGGGGACCCATCGAGGCGGCCCTCCCCGCCGAAGACCTGGCCTTGCTCTCCCAGATCGAACCCGATCTCCCCGACGGCGTCGTCCTCGCGGCGTTCGATTGCCGACAGTGCGGCCTCTCCTTCGAGATACCGCCGGGCGCGTGCGTCGTGGACCACCCGACGGTCGTCGCCTTCTACCACGAACACGGCGAGGCGATCCGGGAGCGGCCGTACGTCGACTTGCCCTTTTGCGGACCGCCGAACGCCGACCTCGAATCGACCGGTCCGGTCCGCGTCCGCGTGGACGTCCGCGTCGACGGCGACGTGCTCTCGCTGTGGCTCGACGAGGAGACGAGCGTCGTCGAGTACGAACGGCGCTGACGGCCCCGCGGCGGGGGCGGACGAGGCGGGGGCGGTGCGTGGTCAGTCCTGCAGTCGCTTGGTCTTCTGGACGAGCGGGTGGTGGGCGTAGTCGACGACTGCGATGTCGGCGATCGAGCGGAGGTTCTCTTTTCGGGCGGTCTTGGCCATCCCGAGGTCGACGGGCTCGGAGAGCACGATGACGTAGGCGTCCATCTCCTCGATGTCGAGGCGCGCGGCCGCCTTGACGCGGTGGTGGCCGTCCGCCAGCAGCAGGTCGCCGTCGTTGTCGATGACGACGAGCGGTTCGGCCAGGCCGCGTTCGAGCTCGTACCGGCGCCCCTCCAGTTCGTCGGCGTACACCTTCGCCTGCGTCGGCGTCAACTCGTCGAGCGACACCTCTCGGCGCTCCTGAGAGACGGCGACCCCGTGGATGTTCTCCAGCGTCTGCATCAGGTTGTTCACCTTGCCGGGCGTCGCGCGCTCGATCTGCGAGCGGATGACGTCGGCGTTGGAGATGATGCCCACGAGGTTGCCGGCGTCGTCGACCACGGGGAGCTTCTGGATGCCCGAGCGGAGGATGACGCGGGCGACGTCGTCGATGTTCATCTCCGGGTGGGCGACGAGCAGGTCGTCGCTCATCACCTTGAAGATGGGCTCGTGGTCGGGTTCCTGCAGGAGGTCGCGGGCGCTGACGAACCCCTCGACGTGGCGACCGTCGGTCACCGGGAACCCGCTGTGTTCCGTGCTCTCGGCGATCCGTCTCGCGACGTCGCCGACCGTGTCGTCGGGCGAGACGGTGTCGACCTCGCGAGTCATGTAGTCTTTGACCGACAGCGCGCCGTCCTCGACCATTACCGGCGAGTCGTCGCGCGCGATGAAAAGCACACCGCATGCGCCGTCCCGGCCCGCAGTCGCGCCTCGGCCCGCTCGCCGGGTGATTCGGTCCGCTCGTCGTTACTGCGAGCCGCCGTCCCCGTCCTCGGAGCGGTCGCCGGACCCGCTCTCGCCGTCGCCCTCGCCGTCGCCGCTCTCCGCGCTCTCGTCGTCGCCATCGGCGACCCGGTCCGTCTCGATGCCATCGCCTGGGTCGACGGCGCGGGCGACGTCCGCGACCGAAGGGCGTTCGGTCGACGCTCCGGTCCCGATGTACTCCGCGGGGTAGACGTCGGTCAGGACGCGGTGGCTCCGAGACCCCATCGCGTCGAGGAAGCGGTCGGAGACGATGGCGCGGACGACCTCCGCGAGCGACTCGTCGTCGGCGTCGATGGCCTCGAGGAGTCCCAGCGAGATCTGCGCCCCCGCCATGTCGGCGTGGCCGCCGGCGCTGCCGATCTGACCGAACGCCTCGCGGAGTATCTCGCCCAGGTCGAGGTCGGCCCCGCGCGCCCGGGCCGAGACGTAGATGGTCCCCTCGCCGATCCCGTAGACGAGCGTCGTGGTCACGTCCTCGAGGTCGAGCAGTCTATCGGCCGCCTGCGCGAGCGCGTCGCGGTCCGAGAGGCGCCCGACGCAGGACAGCAGGGTCGACCCGTGGCGCTCGCGGTCGGTGATCGCCCGTGCGATGGTGTCGAGCGTGTCCGCGCTCATGCTCGGCGACTCGATGCGGTCGAGCGTCCCGGCGTCGGCCTGCGGGGCGAGAAACGCCGTCGCCTCGAAGTCGGTCGGACTCACCTCGCGCGTGTAGGCGTCCGTGTCCACGCGGATCCCGAACACCAGCCCCGTCGCGATCTCCCGGGAGGGCGTGATGCCGAGCGTCCGCAAGTGGTCGACCATGAGCGTGCTCGTCGCGCCGACCCCGCTTCGCAAGTCGACGAATCGCGCCTCGACCGGGTACCGCGGCGGGTGGTGGTCGATCACGACGTCGACGGGCGTGTCCTCCGGGAGCCCGTCGTTGACGCCCGGCCGCGAGTGGTCGACCAGCGCCACGCCGCCGTACGCCTCGAGCGAGGCCCCCGGTTCCAACGCGTGCAGGTCGAACTCCAGCACGTTGACGAACGCGCGGTTCTCCTGATGGGTGATGTCCCCGAAGTAGCAGACCTCCGCCTCCAGACCGACCGCGTCGGCGATCCGGGCGAGCGCGACCGCGCTCGCGATCGCGTCGGGGTCGGGGTTGTCGTGGGTGACGATCGCGAGTGGCCCCTCGACGTCTCTGAGCACGCCCGTCAGCTTCCGAGTCCGGAGTCCGTCGTCGCCCGCCCGGCTCACGACCCGTTCGGCCGTCACCGCCGCCGGGTCGACGACCTCGTCGGCCACCTCCTCCAGCGCCGCCACCTCGTCGTCGGCGGGGTCCGAGCCGGCGTACGCGAGCACGAACGCGTCGGGGAACACTCGCCTCACCGCGCGCGCCGCCGCGACGTTCGTCCCGGGGTCGGCCGTCGCCACGGCCACCGTCTCGGGCCGCTCGCACTCGCGCAGCGTCGCCTCGTCGGTCGGGTCGCCCACCTCCGCGGCGACCCCCTCATCGCGCAGCGTCCGGACGGCGTTCTCGTCGGTCGAGACCACCACCAGCCGGCCCCGCCGCTCCCGGAGTGCGTCGACGAGATTCCCCGCGAGGGTCCCCGTACCCAGCACCAGACGGGACGTCATACCGTGTGGTCGGGCGACGGCACGTAAAAAACATCGGTGATACGAGCCCGACGTTCCCGCTCTCGTGTGCGCATCGACGAGTCGTGCGGCCGCCGGCGCCGACGGTCGGACCGCATGGGGAGAACGGAGCGGTGCGGGGCGGCGCGCCCGATCGATCGTCCGGTACTCCGCATCACTTCAGGCGTTCCTGCAGAAAAGAGGGGTGGGCGGCGGTGACGCCGTCGATGTCCTTGATGGTCGACTCGATGACGTCGCCGACGGCGTCGCCGTCGGGGGCGCGCACCTCGGCCATCAGCATGTGGTCGCCGCTGGAGGTGTACAGCGCCTCGATCTCGTCTATCCGCTTCAACTCGCGGACGGCCTCGACGTACCGGCCGCTGTCGACGTCCATCCCGACCAGCGCGATGGACTGGCCGGGCAGCTTCTTCGGGTCCACGTCCGCGGAGTAGCCCACGATGACCTCCTCGTCCTCGAGGCGCTGGATGTACTTGCGGACCGTCGGCTTCGAGACGTCCACCCGGTCCGCGATCTCGGCGTAGGAGGCCTGGGCGTCCTCCTCCAGCACGGAGAGGATACGCTCCTCCGTCGATTCGGCGCTCATACACCATAATTTACCGCGGCGCGAAAAATATCTTCCGAAACCACAAACGGACCGCGAACCGCCCGAAACCGGGCCGTTCACCGTCCGTTCGGCCGGTCGAGCGGGTCGGTCGTCGGTACGGCGAACCTACGTGTGTTTGTCGATGAGCTGCTCGGCGCAGCGGTCCCACTCGGCGTCCTCGTCGTAGTAGCGCTCGGCGAGGGGGTCCTCGGGCATCTCGCCAGTGGCCCGCTTCTCCTCGCCGTAGGAGGGGCGGTCCTCGTCCTTGTAGAAGCGACCGGTCAGCACCTCGCCCTCGTAGAGCTTGGACTCGACCTCGTACATCATCTTTCCGGCCTCCTCCCGGTTCGTGACGTCGAAGTCGTAGTCGTCGGAGTCCTGGACGTCCGTGTACGGGACGTACTGGCGCGCGTCCTTGTTCCAGGTCGGACACTGGGTGAGGAAGTCGATGTGAGCGAACCCGTCGTGTTCGACGGCTTCGGCGATGATGTCCGCGGCCTGGTTGGGGTTGACCGCCGCCGTGCGGGCGACGTAGGAAGCCCCCGAAGCCAGCGAGAGGCTGAGCGGTCGCACCGGCGACTTGGCGCTCCCGTGGGGCTGGGTCTTGGACTTGTGACCCTTCGGGCTCGTCGGCGAGGTCTGGCCCTTGGTGAGGCCGAAGATCTCGTTGTTGAACACGATGTAGGTCATGTCGTGGTTCTCGCGGGCG
>JBDGSU010000101.1:0-17230 GCA_042217395.1 Halosimplex sp. | reverse complement strand
GGCCACGCCGGCGACGGCAACCTCCACTACGAGATCCTCGTCGACCCCGACGACCACGAGATGGTCGACGCCGGCGAGGGCGCCTACGAGGCCATCGTCGAGCGGGCCATCGACCTCGGCGGTACCGCGACCGGCGAGCACGGCGTCGGGATGGGCAAACGCCAGTTCATGGAGCGCGAGCACGGGTCCGAGACGGTCGCGACGATGCGCTCCATCAAGGCGGCGTTGGACCCGGACGGGGTCTTGAACCCGGGGAAGATCTTCCCCGAGGAGTGACGGCGACGACGCTCGAGGACTGTTGGCCGTGCGACCGTTCACTCCGGTACGAGTGTCCCTAACTCGGACAGGGTCCAATTATAGTAGAATTTGAAAGCGTTTGCACAGTCGATCGCACGCAGTCGTGCGATCGTCTGAGCCATGTCTTTCAAATTCTAATAAATGTAAGGGCAGTGTTTGGAAACACGTGTCAGAGGATAGGTCAGTTTGGTTCTAGCACGCGGAGCGTCTCCCGAATCTCTGCTGGTTCGGCACTTCGCGGGAAAGAGACAGAAACGGCATCAATGCCCTCGACATTTTCCCAGCTGTCGAACTGTTCCCGACATTCCGACGGAGTGCCAGCGACAGCTATCGAGTCGATCAACTCTTGAGAAACAGTTTGGATAGCTCTGTCTCTATTTCCATTTGACCACTCGCTAGCTACCTCGTCGACTGTCTCTTCGTATCCTTGACGAGCGAGTGCTTCGCGATAAAATGTGCCCATAGAGGCTACATAAAACGCAATGTGATTGCTAACCAGCCGCCGCGCTCGCTCGCGGTCCTCCAGCGCGATACAGGGCAGCGACATCGTCACGCGCAGGTCCTCGGGGTCTCGGTCCCCGAGTTCGGCGCCCCTGCGGAGGTCGTCGAGCCGGTCGCGCAGTCCCGCTCTGGTCAGCATCAGCGCGTGCCAGCCGTCGGCGAATCGCCCCGCGAGTTCGACCGATTTGGGACCCATCCCCGCCGCGTCGATCCCCGGTGCTGTATCCGGCGGATCACAGCGTAAACGTAGCCCCGAGAGCCGGAAGATCTCCCCGTCGTACTCCAGTCGCTCGCCCGAGAGCACGGTGCGGACGATCTCGATCGTCTCGCGGGTCCGCCGCAGCGGGCGGTCGTAGTCGATCCCGTGCCACCCTTCGACGACGGCAGGGCCGCTGGGTCCCAGTCCCAGACGGAAGCGGCCGTCCGAGACCTCCTGGAGGGTCGCAGCGGTCTGGCCGAGCAGCGCGGGCGAGCGCGAGTAGACGTTCGCGACGGAGGTGCCGATCCCGATCGAGTCGGTGCGCTCGGCGACGGCGGTCAGCACGGTGACGGCGTCGCGGCCCCACGTCTCGGGGAGCCAGACGCGCTCGTAGCCCAGGTCCTCGGCCTCGCGGGCGAACTCGACGAGCGTGTCGATCGAGGGCTGGGCCGCGACGGGGAGGAACACGTCGCGGGTCGGTCCGGGGCCGTCGGGCGCGGCGGGGTCGGCCTCAGACATCGGGCGTCTCCTCGATGTCGGGCACGCCGCGGGCGGTGACGGTCTCGCCGACGAGGAAGGAACTGGCCTCGCTGGCGAGGAACTGGACGACGTCGGCGATCTCCTCGCTCAGTCCGACGTTGCGGTCGATGTCGTCGCGGTCGATCGCGCCGGGTTCGACGCCCATCTGGGTCGCGACGCCGGGCGTGGCGACGTAGCCCGGTGCGACGCAGTTGACCCGCACGCCGTCGCCGGCCCACTCGTAGCCCAGCGTCCGCGTGAGGTTGATGATCGCGGCCTTCGCGGCGCCGTAGTGGCTCATGTACGGTGCCCCCTGCTGGCCGGCGAGGCTCGCGACGTTGATCACCGTGCCGCCGCCGTCGACGAGGTGCTCGCGCGCGGCCTGCGTGCAGTGGTACGTGCCGGTGAGGTTCACGTCGACGACGCTCTCCCAGCCGTTCTCGGAGATGTCCGCGAAGTTCGACACGAAACTCGCCCCCGCGTTGTTGACGAGGCAGTCGACGGTCCCGAACTCCGCGGCCGCGGCGTCGACCAGCGCCTCGACCGCCTCGCGGTCGCGGACGTCGCAGGCCCGGCCGACCGCACGTCCGCCGGACCCGTCGTCCAGCTCGGCGACCGCCTCGTCGACGTCGTCCTCGGTGCGCGCGCAGATCGCCACGTCGGCGCCCTCCGAGACGAACCGATCGGCGACCGCGCGACCGATCCCCTTCGTCGCACCGGTGACGACCGCCGTCTGCCCGCCCACGGAGAAGCGGTCGGTCACGGCGGCCCCTCCGCTGTGACGTGTCGTAGCATACCGTCATTCGGGGCCCGCAGACCCAAATAGATGGGTAGCACTCGGGACAACTCGTGGCGCGTTTGTCTGGAAGGTAGGTCCCACTCCGCTCGCGTCCGTCGCTTTCAACGCCGAGGCGTCCGTATCTCTGGGGCGCCGACAGGGTGAGCGCCCCGCTACTCGCGGCTCCCTGCGGTCGCCGCTCGTGTCCCCGTGGTCCTCACTCCACTCGCGACTCCGTCGCTCGCTCCGTTCGGACCACGCTAGTCGTCGGCCCGTTTCTCGTGCTCGAACTCGACGAACTTCGGCAGGTCGGGAACGTCCGAGCCGTCGTGCTCGCCGACGTGCGGCCGATTCACCTCGGCGGCCGGCGATGCCTCCAGGTCTGTCTCGTCGTCGATCGACTCCATCGTTCCCTCGCCGTCGACACCCCTCGCGTCCTGGTCGATGCGCATCGAGCAGAAGTCGACGCCGCACATCGAGCAGAAGCGCGCTTCCTTGTAGTTGTCCCCGGGGAGCGTCTGGTCGTGGTACTCGCGGGCGCGCTCGGGGTCCAAGGCGAGGTCGAACTGCCGGCGCCAGTCGAACTCGTAGCGCGCTTCGGAGAGGGCGTCATCCCAGTCGCGGGCACCGGGACGACCGTTCGCCACGTCGGCGGCGTGAGCGGCGATGCGGTAGGCGGCGAGTCCCTCGCGCACGTCCTCGGCGTCGGGCAGACCCAGGTGCTCTTTGGGGGTGACGTAACAGAGCATCGCCGCCCCCGCCCGCGCCGCCTCGGTCGCGCCGATGGCGCTGGTGACGTGGTCGTAGCCCGGCGCCACGTCGGTCACGAGCGGCCCGAGCACGTAGAACGGCGCGCCGTCGCAGACGTCCTGCTGGCGCTCGACGTTGTCGGCCACCTCGTCCATCGGCACGTGGCCCGGTCCCTCGACCATGACCTGGACCCCATGGTCCCACGCTGTCCGCGTCAACTCGCCCAGCGTCTCCAGTTCGGCGTACTGGGCCTCGTCGCTGGCGTCGGCCAGGCATCCGGGCCGGAGCCCGTCGCCCAGCGAGAACGTCACGTCGTGCTCGGCGAAGGTCTCACAGATGGCCTCGAACTTCGTATAGAGGGGATTCTCCATGCCGTTCTCCTCGATCCACTGGGCGAGGATCGACCCACCACGGGAGACGATACCGGTCTTGCGGCCGTCCGTCAGCGGAAGGTGTGTCATCTTCACGCCGGCGTGGATGGTCATGTAGTCGACGCCCTGTTCGGCCTGCTTCTCGATCACGTCGAGGAGGAGTTCGTGCGTGAGGTCGGCCACGTCGTCGACGCGGGTGACGGCCTCGTAGATCGGGACCGTCCCCACGGGGACCGGCGAGTACTCGACGTTGGTCTCGCGGATCTCGTCGAGGTCGCCGCCGGTCGACAGATCCATCACCGTGTCCGCCCCGTAGTGGACGGCGGTGTGGAGTTTTTCGAGTTCCGTCTCCGGGTCGCTCGTCGTCTCGCTCGCGCCGATGTTCGCGTTTACCTTCGTCCCGAACTCCCGGCCGATGACCATCGGATCCAGCGAGTCGTGGCCGTGATTCGACGGGATCACCGCCTGTCCCTCGGCGACCTGTTCGCGGACGAACTCCGGGTCGCGGTTCTCCCGCTCGGCGACCCGCTCCATCGCCGCGGTGACCTCCCCGTCTCGTGCGCGCTGTAGCTGCGTCGGCATGATTACTAGGTGGTACTACCCGCTCATAAGACTTGGTGGTCGGACGCTCGCGGAGTCCGGTTCGGCGTCGCTTCGGTCGTGGTCGATTCGATCCGGCGTCGCGGTCCGACCGCGTCGTTCAGTTGCATCCGGGGGACGGGCGCGGCGCGAAAATCCTAACCGTGCCCGCGATAACGTCCGTGCATGAGCCCAACGGACATGGACCGCCAGCAGATCACGAGCCTGATCCTCGTCCTGCTCCTGCTGGGGTCGTCGGTCGTCTACGTGCTCTCGTTCGCGCTGTGAGACGGGGGCGGCCGATCGCTCGTCGGCACTCACGCCACCGCCGTCCGGTCACTCGCCGTCGCCACCGTCACCCGGTCGCTCGCCGTCGGCGGCGTCGTCGGCTCCGGCGTCGTCGTCTCCGTCGCCCTCCCGCCCGGGGTCGAACCGGGCGACCCACTCATCGAGCGTCTCCAGCCGGTGGACCGCCCGGTCGGGGTCGCCGACGTTGTGGTGTTCGTCGGGGTAGACGACCAGTTTCGACTCGACGCCGCGCTTGCGAAGCGAGCGGTAGAGCTGTTCGGACTGGGTGGGCGGACAGCGCCAGTCGTTCTCGCCGGCGGTCAACAGCAGCGGCGTGTCGATGTCGTCGACGTCCGTGATCGAGGAGGCCGCCTCGTAGGCTCCGGGGTTCTCCCACGGGAGTCCGAAGTCGTTCTCGATCCACCGGTGCGAATCGTCGGTGCCGAACGCCGAGCGCATGTCGTAGACGCCGTGCTCCGCGAGTCCGGCGGCGAAGCGGTCGGTTCGGGTGAGCACGTACGCGGTGTTGACCCCGCCCTGGGAGAACCCGCCGACGAACAGCCGGTCGGGGTCGGCCCACCCGCGCTCGACCAGGTCCTCTGTCCCCGCGAGCAGGTCCGCGACTTCCAGGGTGTTCCAGGCGCCCTTCAGCGCCTCGCTGAACGCCCGCCCGTAGGAGGTCGACCCGCGGTAGTTGACGCGGTGGACGAGGTACCCCCGCGTCGTCCAGAACGAGGTCGTGAGGCGGAAGTCGGGCTGGTCGTAGGCCATCGGTCCGCCGTGGATCCACAGGAGCGCCGGCCGCGGGTCGGGGTCCGCGGGGTCGAACTCGGGCGGGTAGTGGGTGATCGCCTCGACCTCGGTCCCGTCGTCGCTCTCGAACGTTCGGCGGGCGGTCTCGGGGTGGTCGTAGTCGGCGACCAGGTCGGGATTGAGGTCGGTCAGCCGACGGCGCGGGTCGGGGTCGTCCGGGCCGGCGTCGAGATCGGCGGCGTCCATCGCGTGCACGTCGTACCCCTCGGCGGGGTGGCTGCGGATCGCGGCCACGGTCCCGGCGTCGGCGTCGAAGCCGAGGTGGGTCTCCCCGCGGGACTGCCGGTCGAAGACGCGCTCGTGGCGGGGTTCGGCCGCCTCGGGGACGCCGCCGGCGCCGGCGTCGAGGCGGACGAACCGGGTCCACCCCCCGTCACCGATCCCCGCGAGGAGCCGCCGGTCGTCGAGCCACTGCGGGCTGCCGCCCCACCCCAGCGTCCGGTCGAGGTCCCCTGTGAGGACGTCGTACTCACCGGTGCCCGGGTCGGCGACGGCCACGTCCACCGGGACGTACCAGTTGGTCGGGTCCCGGTCGACGAACGCCAGTCGCTCGCCGTCGGGGCTCCAGACCGGTCCGGTCGCGGTGCGCTCCCCGTCGGTGAGCCGCTCGACCGAGCCGTCCCCGGCGTCGACGAGGTGGAGGTCGTAGACGTAGGTGTCGTCGGGGTCGTCGCCGCGGTACGCGCAGAAGGCGATCCGGTCGTCCTCGGGGTGCCACGCGGGCTGGAGGCCCGCGAGTTCGCCGTAGATGCCGCCGCCGTACGCGTCGTCGAGTCGGCGCTCCTCGCGACTCTCGACGTCGACGACGAACAGGTAGGTCGTGACGGTGTCGAGCCACCCCCGCCCGTCGACCTTGTGCTGGAGGCGTTCGGTCTCGATCGGGCCGTCCTCGCGGCGCTGTTCGAGGTACGCCTGTTCCTCGTCGGTCGGATCCCGCGCGGAGACGACGATCCGCTCGCCCGCCGGCCCCCAGTCGAAGTCACTGACTCCCTCGTCGCGGTCGGTCACTTGCCGGGCGTCACCGCCGAGTTCGAGGTCGTACACCCAGACCTGGGGTTTCGGCTCGTCGCCGTTGCCGTTCGATCCGTCCTCGTCGCCGTTCTCGTCGTCCGCGTCGTCGGCGCTATCGCCGTCTGTCTCGCTGTCCGCTCCGCCCTCACCGCCGCCTCCGTCGTCGTCGCGGCCGACCCGCATGTCGAGGTCCTCGTCGCGGACCGTCACGACGCCGAGTTTCGAGCCGCCGGGCGACCACGCGACGTTCCACGCGCCGCTGGCGCGGGTGAGCCGGTGGGGCTCGCGGCTGCCGTCGGCGGGGACGACGAACACGGACTGCACCGTCTCGTCCTCGGCGGGGTCGGCCTCGCTGGCGGCGAACGCGACCCGGTCGCCGTCGGGGGAGACGGCGAGTTCGGTCGGTCGCGTCCGGTCGTAGACCGCGTCGGCGGGGAGTTCGTCCATGCCCCCGGGTCGGTCGGCGGACACTTACCGGTTCGGGCGGTGTGCGTGGCGGTCGCGCGAGACGGTCGCGCGGGGCGGGGTGCGGAGCGGTCGCGCGGGGACTGCTCGTACGGTCGATCCCCTGCAAGGTCCGGCGGTCGCTCGCTCGGCGACTCCCGGACAGTCGGGACGACCGGCCGTATCAGGCCGCCCGTCGAATCGCGACCCACGCGGCGCCGACGGAGAGGACTGCGAAGGCGACCAGCGCGCCGACGGCCACCCGGAACTCGCCGGGGGTGTGCGAGTCGAGGACGACGTACTCCGTGGCGCGGACCAGGTACGTGACCGGCATCGCCCGCGCCGGCCACTCCAGGTACGCCGGGAGCTCCTCGACCGGTCGGAAGGTCCCGCCGAGGAGGACCTGCGGGCTGATGACGACGGGGATGAACTGGATGGCCTGGAACTCGTTCTCGGCGAACAGCGACAGCGAGATGCCGACGCCCAGCGCCGTGAAGGCGCCCAGCAGCTCGACGACCAGGAAGAGACCGATCCCGTTGGCGAACGAGACGTCCATGAAGTAGACGGCCGCGCCCAGCAACGCCAGGGCCTGGACGGTCGCCAGGACGCCGTAGCCCAGCACGTATCCGAGGACGACTCCGCCCCGGGAGACGGGCGCGACGAGCACCCGCTCGAGCGTGCCCGCGGTGCGCTCGCGCAGGAACCCGATCGCCGTCAGCATGTAGGTCAGGAAGAAGACGAACACCGCGAGGAGTATCGGCGCGACGGGGCCCGGACGCGGGAACACCTCGCTCAGGAGGTACGTGATGAACACGGGGACGACCGCGACGAGCGCCAGCGTCCGGCGGTCGCCTCTGAGCGTCCGCAGGATCCGCCCCGCGACCGGGAGGGTGCCCCTCATCGCTCGCCCCCCGAGGAGGGCGCGACGCGGTCCGGGTCGCGGTCGGCGTCCTCGAGCAGCGCGAGGAAGGCGTCCTCCATGTCGTCGGTCCCGGTCGATTCGAGGAAGGCCTCGGGCGCGTCGAACGCGAGGACGCGCCCGCCGCGCAGGAACACCACCCGGTCGCAGTTGGTGACCTCGCCGAGGTAGTGCGTCGAGACGACTACGATCGCGCCGTCGTCGCGGCGCTCGCGGAACTCCCGCCACATCGACGCCCGCAACTGGGGGTCCAGCCCGACCGTCGGTTCGTCGAGGAAGAGCACGTCCGGGTCGTGGACGAGCGCGCAGGCGAGGCTCGTCCGCCGGACCATCCCCCCCGAGAGCCCGTCGACGCGAGCGTCGGCCCGGTCGGCCAGTTCGACCGTCTCCAGGGCGTCCGCGACGGCCCGCGCCCGGTCCTCGCGAGCCGCTCCGTCGCCCGCTCGGGAGCGCCCCAGCGCTCCCGACAGACGCCCCACGCCGACCCCGTAGAGGCGCGCGAAGAAGGCGACGTTCTCCCGGACGGTCAGGTCGTCGTAGACGGCCGTCTCCTGGGGCATGTAGCCGATCCGCTCGCGGTCGGCGGCCGCGAACGACCGCGACGACCGCCCGCCCACGCGGGTCTCGCCGGCCGTGGGCCGCTCCAGCCCCAGCAGACAGTGGATGAGCGTCGTCTTGCCCGACCCGTTCGGGCCGGCCACGCCGACGATCTCCGGCCCCTCGACCGAGAGGTCGACCCCGTCCAGCGCCGTCACCGACCCGTACTCCTTGCGGACGCCCTCGACCCCGAGCGTCGGTGTCTCGTCCATACCCACAGAGCGTCCCCGCGGCCGGTAACCGATCTGCCGAGTATAGCCGGTGTTTTTATCATCGCAGTCGAACGGCCGCTCGATGAAACGCCTGCACTTTACGGCCAGGCCGGACCCCTCGCGGGCGCCCGCGTTGTTCGTCCTGCTCGCGGCCTCGGACCACGCGAGGGAGGCGCGCCTGCTCGACTGGAACCTCGGGTCGGGCGAGCGGGGGACGCTGCTGTACGCGGTCGACGGCGACCCGGACGCGTTCCGGGCAGCGGCGAGGGAGACGCCCGGCGTCGAGTCGGTCGACGTCGAACCGGCGGGCGACGGTCGGTTCCACGCGCTCCTCGACGCGCGGCCGTCGGCGGTGCCGCTCCTGCGGCGGGTCCTCGCGGCCATGACGCGGACGGGCATGGTCGTGCTCACGCCGGTCGTCTACCGCGACGGGACGGTCTCGGGACACATCGTCGGCGACGCTGCGACCCTGCAGGCGACGCTCGACGGCGTTCCGGACGCCGTCGACGTCACCGTCGAGGAGGTCGGCCCGTTCCGCGGGCCCCCGGGGACGCCCGAGACGAGGCTCAGCGACCGCCAGCGGGAGGCGGTCCTCGTCGCGCTCGAACTGGGCTACTACGAGCACCCGAGCGAGACCACCCACGAGGCGATCGCCGCCGAACTCGACTGCGCGCCGAGCACGGCCAGCGAACACCTGAAGAAGGCCGAAGCGAAACTCGTCCGCGGCGGCCTGACCGACGTCGGCCGGGACTGACGGGACAGTCGAACTGACGGGGAGCGACCCCTCACACCCAGTATCAGTCCGCTTCGGCGCTACTGGCCCGCACCAGCAGCCGGACGGCGAGCGCGCCGACGGCCAGATCGAGCGCGACCAGCACCGCGAGCGCGGGGACGAGCGTGTTCCAGATACCGCCCAAGGCCGTCACGTCGAGCACCGTCGCGGCGTCCTCGCCGAGCACCAGCGCGCGGACGGCGTCGACGCCGTAGGTCACCGGATTGACCGTCGCGAACAGTTCGATGTCGTCGGAGAGCGGGACGAACGCCGGCGAGAGGAAGAGCGTGGGGAACATAACGAGCAGCGTCGCGGCGTTGAGCGCTTCCTCGTCGCACGCGAGCAGTCCGACGACGTTCGAGACGGCCATGAACAGCACGCCGACCGGGAGACAGACGGCGATGATGGCGGCCGCGCCGGGGAGTCCCGTTTCGACCGTCGCGCCCATCGCGACCCCGAACCCGAGGACCGCCGCGAGCTGGATCACGAGGCGCAGCAGCTCGGAGGCCGCCTTGCCGGCGAAGACGGCGATCCAGCTCATCGGCGTCGCGGTCGTCCGACCGGTCGAGATCCGCTGACCGGTCGCCGTCCTCGGCGTCGAGGTCCGGCACCTCGCCGTGGGCGATAGCGAGGAACACGTCGTCGAGCGTGGGTTCGTCGACGTCGAAGCGCTCGACCGCCACGCCGGCCTCCCGGAGCGCCACGACGAAGTCCGTCCCGCGCTCGCTCGCCCGCCGGGTCGTCACGCGCACCCCGTCGTCGGTCGTCTCCACCGTCGTGCGCTCCCCGAACTGCTCGGGCGAGCGGGCGATCGCGGCGGCCCGCTCGACGGGGTCGGCGACCCCACGCCGCTCCAGGAGGCCTTCGAGCGACAGGGCGAGGACGTCAGCGTCCGAGTCGACGAGGTGGCTTCCCGACCGACCGACGCCGAGCGCTCCGCCAGGGAGACGCTCAGCGACCGCCAGCGCGCGGCGCTGGCCGCCGCGACCGACCTGGGCTACTACGAGACCCCCCGGGAGGCCACGCACGAGGACGTCGCCGCCGAACTCGGCTGATCCACACAGACCGCCGGTGACCACCTCCGGAAGGCCGAGGCGGAACTCGTCGCCGCCACGGACGAGTTCGGTCCGGACGTGTGATCCGGCTGTCCCCGGAACGGCTCCTGACTCGATATAAATCGACCTCATTTCTCTCGCAGTAGCCCCAGGGACCGCCGACCGGTACACCGACCGATGGCACACGACGCGACGGAGCCGAACGATGCTGGACGGAACGCTACGGGACGGGATCCGACGGGCCGGGACGAACGGGCGACGCTCCGGACCTGGGTCGTCCTCGCGCTCGTGCTCGGTTCACTGGTCGGAATCCCGGCGCTCGTGCTCGGCGAGACGGAGTTCAGGCTGTTGAGTTCGTTCGGCCTCCCTCGACAGTTGGCGCTCGGCGTGCTCGCGCTGGTTCCGGGATTCGCACTGGGCGGACTGTCGCTCGTCAGTATGACCGGCTGGGAGTGACGAACGCGGGGTCTCATACGGATTAGTGCAAGACAGTCCGGGATCGACCGCACGACTGCGTGCGGTCGACCCGGGAAACACTTGCACTAATCCGTATCACTCCTGGGTAGAGCGGGTCACGTCACAGCAGCGGGAGCAAAACGTCAGGCCCGACCCGTTCGCCGCCTCGGGGACGAATACCGTCGCGAGCGCTCCGAACGGCACGTCGCTCCCGCTGTGGATCTGTGAACACGTCGGGTCCTCGTGGAAAATCCGATTCTGGTCGTCCCGCAGTTCGTAGGTGCAGACGAAATACCGCCTGTGATTCACCTGTGCCGGCCCCATCTCGATGTCCGCTTCGTCGAAGTCCATACGGGAACGGGGACGACGAGGCAGAGTAAATAGCTGGCCCAACTGGACGGACGCCCGTTTACTCGAACGGTCTTCGGAACTCACCCGGTACGAATCGAGTTCGAAACTACCTGTACCCGGGAGACCTACCCTTTTACCGACAGGATCCGCAACGGTCCCTATGAAACGCGTCCGGATCACACTCGACCCGCCCGAGGCCGCGCTCCCGCCGATATACGAGCGGATGACCCGCGGGGCCGACCTCGACGCGGTCCGGATCGAGAACTGGAACGTCTCGGACCCGCCGACGACCTTCCTCCTGCGACTGCGCGGGGACTACGAGCGGTTCGCCGAGGAACTCGCCGCCGACGACGCCGTCGCGGACTTCGAGCTGTTTCCGCTCGACGACCGGGAGGCGTACTGTTACTTCTCGGGGGAAGTGGGTTCCGCGGCGCGTGCGCTGTTCGAGAACTTCACCAGGGGGAGTCTGCTGACCGTTCCACCGGTCGTCTGTCACGACGACGGATCGAGCACGTTCACGCTCGTCGGAACTGATGCCGACGTCCAGGCGGCCGTCGACGGCGTGCCCGGGGAGGGGACGGTGACCGTCGAGGCGGTGGGCGGGACACGGGTCGCCCCCGACGGCGTCGTCGAACGACTGTCGGTCCGCCAGCGCGAGGCGCTCGCCGCCGCGACGGCGCTCGGTTACTACGACCAGCCACGCGGGGCGACCGCCGCCGACGTCGCCGCCGAACTCGACTGCGCGACCGCCACCGCGGCCGAACACCTCCGGAAGGCCGAGGCGACGCTCGTCCACGCGATACGCGGAGTCGTCGACGGGAACGAAAACGCCCGGTGACGGAACGCATACGGATTCTCGCGAGACAGTTCGGGATCGGCCGCACGACCGCGTGCGGTCGACCCGGTAGACGCGTCTCCGAATCCGTCTCACTCGGTGTCCCACACGTCGGCGATGGGACTGGACTTCGAGTTCGACCGGCGCGAGCGGCGGCGCCCCCGGGAGCGGCCGTCGGCGTCGTCGCCGCCCGATGCGGACGCCGACCCGCCGGAAGAGGCCGATCCGCTCTCGCCGTCGGCCGCCGACGAGCGCGAGCGACTCGATGCACCACCGCCGGCGCCGCCCGACCGCCCGCCGGAACTAGACCCGGTCGCGGCGGCGGTATCGACGGCGGGCAGGTCGGGCTCGCTCGTCCGGTCGACCTGCTCGGCGAACCAGTCGGGCATGTCGACGCGGGCGCGCTCGAACAGGTCGAGCAGCGAGGAGTCGGCGAGGTAGGTGGCGCCGTAGTCGTCGGGCGCGCGGACGACGCGCCCGCAAGCCTGGATCACCGTTCGAAGGGCGGTCCGATAGTACCAGCCCCACTGGTCGTCCTCCAGGCGCGCGGCCACCCGCGAGTCGCGGGTGTTCGGATAGGGCGCCTTGCAGAGCAGTTGCCAGCGACACAGGTCGCCCTCCAGGTCCAGCGCCTCCTCCATCTTCACCGAGAGGAAGACGTCGGGGTCGTCGACGCGCTTCCACGTCGACAGCTGGGCGTCCCTGTCCTCGGAGTCGTGGGCGCGCACCCGCGAGTCGACGCCGAACTCCCGGAGGTGCTCCAGCAGTTGCTCTTTGATCGCGTAGGAGTGGCAGTGAACGAGCCCCTTCTCGTCCGGGTGGGCCTGCATGATGCGCACGAGCGTCTCGGCGACCTTCGGGATGGTCTCGTCGCGGGCCTCGTAGGTCATCTTCCCCCGTGTCACGTCGTACAGCGGCCGGTTCTCGACGGGGAAGGTGTGGGGAACCTCGACGAGGGCCACGCGGTCGGGCGCGAGCCCGACGTTGGCGCAGAAGGCGTCCTTGTTGAGGATGGTCGCCGACAGCAGCGCGAAGTTGCTCGCGCGGTCCCAGACGGTGTGTTTGAGGTACTTCTCCGGGGCCATCGGCTTGATCGTCACCCGCGTCCCCTCCCCGCCGTTCTGGTCGACGACCCACGTCGTCGCGCTCTCGTCGTCGCGGTAGTCCTCGGCGAACCACGAGAGATCCGACTGCAACTGGACGAGTTTGTCGCGCTCGGCGGCCTCCTCCGGGGAGAGCTCGGCCTGCGAGCGCACCTCCGTCAGGCGGCGACCGGCCATCGTGTGGAGCCGGTCGGCGTAGCCCACGGCGTCGTCGAGGCCGTCGACGTCGGGCGGTTCGCAGGCGTCCCAGATGGGGACGGTGTCGGGGCCGAGGTCGATGGTGGCGTACATCTCCGCCCAGTTACCCAGGCCGTGGGCCTCGTCGATCACGAGCACGTCGCGCCGGCCGAAGACGTCCGAACCCGCGGTCTGCATGAAGTAGGCGAGCGTCATCGCGGCGATGCGGTTGTTCGCGGCGATCGCTCTGTCCGAAAAGTACGGGCAGCGATGCTGGACCTGGCAGTCGAACATCCGCTCGCGGGCGCAGGGCGCCTGGTCGACCGGGGTATCGGTCTCGCCGGGGAGGATGCAGTCGTAGTTGTTCTTCCCGCGGATCACCTTCAGGTCGGTCAGCAGGTCGTCGCCGGCCACGTCGTCGAGCTGGGAGACCTGCGGCGTGGTGTAGTAGGCGTCGATGGGTTCGCCGGCCTCGCTCTCGCCCGCGGTGCGGGCACAGCCGGCGATGGCCCGCGCGAGCAGGGACTTGCCGCTGCCGGTCGGCGCGCGCACGAGGACCACGTCGTTGCCGGCCTCGAAGGCGTCGCGGATGTCGGAGAGGGCCCGCTCCTGAGCGCCCCGATAGGCGGGCGCCGGGAACTCGTCGAATATCCGACCCGGTTGCACGCCCGATCGCAGGCGGGCGGCCCGCCTAAAACTGCCGGTCGGCGGCGGGTCCGACCACGGCGACCGCGACTGGGGCGCGACCGCACCGCGAGCGTCCCGAACGAGCGATCGCGCCGACCGCAACGGCTTTTACCGTCGCTCTTTCACGTTCGCGGGATGCCCTCCACGCGACGAAGCGTTCTCCGACGTAGCGGTATCGCCCTCCTCGCGGGTTCGCTGGCCGGTTGTCTCGGCGGCGACGCCGCGACCGACACCCCCGGTCGGGGCGGCGAATCGACCGAGACGCGGACGCCGACCGCCACGCCGGGCCCGACGGCGACCGACGCGCCGACGGCCACCGATGCCGGACCCGAGACCGAGACCGAGACCGAGACGGCGACCGGGACCGGGGCGCCCGACGCCCTGCCGAACGCGGACTATGCGTCCTGGCTCCCGTCGCCGGGGACGGTCGACCGCGACCACTACGCGTTCGCGTCGCTCGCGCCCGCCGCCGTCCTCGCCGAGCGGTCGCACCTCGGCGACGGCGCGGCGGAGGACCTGACCGGCGAGGTGTCCCTCCCGGGTATCGACTCGTACGGGGACGTGGCGGCGCTCCACCAGGTCGGCCGCGGCGCCCTCGTCTTCGAGGGCGACGTCGACCGCGGCGCGGCCGCCGAGGGGCTCCGGAGCCGCGCCCTCTCGGAGGCGGAGACCCGCAGCGGGTTCGCCGTGTTCACCGGGGACGACGGCGCGGCGGCGCTCGCCGACCGCGCGCTCGTGTCCGCCCTCGGTGTCACCGACGCCGCGCGGGCGAGAGCGGTCGTCGAGGCGATCGTCGACGCGAGGTCGGGTGCGGGCGAGCGCTACGTCGACGCGAGCGCGGCCTGTGACCGCTTGACCGCGGCGCTCGGGTCGGCCTACCTCCTGCGCGGTCGGACCCATCCGGCGGGGCGGACGTTCGACGGCGCCGTCGCGGACGGTGTCGGAATCGACGTTCGCGGCGCCGAGACGCGCGTCAGAACCCCCGTCGTCTTCCGCGAGGGGCAGGTTCGCGAGGCGGCGCTCGCCGACTGGGGCGCCGACGCCTCGGTCTTCTACGGTCGCGACCCCGAGACGACCGTCGACGGGCGCGTCGCCGTCGCGGCCGCCACCGTCCCCAGTGGCGACGTCGAGACGTTCCGCTCGCAACTCCCCGGCGAACCGCCGCGCGGTACCGACCGGACGCCCCAGGTCGCCTTCGGTTTCGAGTACGAATCGACCGGCGACGGCGTCGGCGTCCTCACGATCACTCACGAGGGCGGCGACGCGGTCCCGCGGGGGGAACTGTTCGTCCGCGGGACCGGCTTCGCCGACGTCGCGGAGGCCGACCAGACCGCGGCGGGCGAGTGGCGGGGGGCCGCGAGCGGCGACGACGGGACGGTCGTCGCGGGCGACAGCGTCGCGGTCGGGGCCGCCGCCGACTACGAGGTCAGCGTCGTCTGGGAGTCCGCAGATAGCGAGGTGTCGGCGACGCTGGCAGCGCACGGCGGACCCGAGGCCTGATACGGATCAGTGCAAGACAGTCCCGGGGCCGACCGCACGCAGTCGTGCGGTCGACCCGGTAAACGCTTGCTTCGAATCCGTATGAGACGGTATCGCACGCGGCAACCGCGTGCGAGAATCCGTGCGAGTCCCGCGCGAACGTCGGGTCAGTGAATCGACCGGTCAATCCCGAAATTATTTTACAGGTACTCGGGAAACACGCGGCCGATGTCGAAGACGCGGCGGACGCTTCTGAAAGGAGGGGGAGCATCGATCGCGGCGCTGGCGACGCTCGCGGGCTGTCTCGGCGGCGGGGGGTCGACGCCGACCGAGGCGCCCGACGACGAGTCCGGCGGCGACGGCGGCGACGGGTCCGACGGCGGGAACGCCGACACGGCGACACCCACCCCGGAGCCGACCGCGACCGGGACGGCGACGGCGACGCCGGTCGCCGACAGACCGGCGACGGCCGTGAGCGGCCTTCGCAAGTGGATGCCCGACCCGGCGCTGCTCGACCAGACCCCGTCGTCGGGATACGCCTTCTCCGCGATGGCGCCGTCGGCGCTGCGCGACTTTTCGGCCGATCTCGGATCGAGCGCGCTGAGCCAGTTCGACCAGTCGTATCCGATCCCGGGGATCGGCGAGTTCGGAGCCCAGACGGCCCTCTATCGGTTCGCTCGGAGCGTGTCGGTCCTCGTGGGAGCGTTCGACCGGACGGACGTCGAGGAGGGGCTTCGCGGCTTCGGGTTCGAGGCCGGTCCGGCCCGCCGGGGGTTCCGCGTGTTCACCGCCGACTCGCGCGCGGCGGCGGTGCGAGACGGCCTGCTCGTCACCGTCGGGAGCGTCTCGAATCGGGACTCGACTGACAAGCGACCGGTCGTCGAGGCCGTCGTCGACGCTCGGACGGGAGCGGCGACGCGGTACGTCGACGCCGTCCCCCACTGCGACAGCCTCCTCGAGGCGGTCGGAAACGCGCACGTCCTCCGCGGGCGGACGCACGACACCGGGAAGACGTTCGAGACCGGCCTCGGCGAGGGGATGGGCTACCACGTCGGCGCCGACCGGACGAGGGTGCGGGCGGCCGCGCTGTTCGAGGGAGACGCCGACCGCTCGGGGATGGCCGAGTGGGCCGACGGGACCGACGTGTTTCTCGACGCCGACCCGACGGTCCGGGTCGACGCCGGCACTGCCACCGCGACGGCCCTGGTCCCCACCGGCGACGTGACGAGGTTCGTCAGCGAGTATCCGGGTCCGCCCATCGAGCGCGACGTGCTGGACCGGGCTCCCGGAATAGAGTTCTCGTACTCCTACGAGGCGAGCGGCGGCGGGGCTGGCCTCCTCACGATAACTCACGAGGGCGGCGACACGGTTCCGGCCGACGCGCTCCGGATCCAGGGGACCGGCTTCGCCGACGTCGACGGCGCCGACCAGACGAGCGCCGGCCGGTGGCAGGGCGAGGCCAGCGGCGACGACGGGACGGTCGTCGCCGGCGACCGCGTGGCGGTCGGCGTCGCCAGCGACTACGAGATATTCGTCGTCTGGCACCCGCCGGACGGCGACAGTTCCGTCCGGATCGGATACGACGAGGGTGACGCCGCCTGATCCGGAGTACTGTGAGCGATTCGCGTATCGATTGCACGCAGTCACGCGGCCGATCCGGACTGTCTCGCACTACTCCGTATCAGAGGTCCGCCACGTCTTCGGTCGTCGGCTCGCTGTCGTCGGGCAGGCGTTCGATACAGTCGTAACAGAGGAAATGCTCCGAACCGTCCGCGAGTTCCAGCGTCAGTCCGTCGGTCGTCGTCTTCCCACTCGTCCAGATGTCGGCGATACCGCCCGCGATGCTCACGTCCTCGCCGCAGCCGTCGCATGGCTGGGTCGTCATACCCGCCGTTGGGCGGGCCCGGGGAAAAGCTACTCGGCGGCGAGGTAGCCCGGCGTCGGACCGCGCGCCGCCCCCGATCCGACCCGCGACTTTATCACGGAGGCTCTTGCCGAACACAGTGAAACAGCGTGAGAATCACGGCATCCCGCCGA
>JBDGSU010000108.1:0-18468 GCA_042217395.1 Halosimplex sp. | reverse complement strand
CCGAACTGCTGGACCGGGACCCGGCGCTGCCGGACAACTTCGCCCGCGAGAAGTTCGTCCGCCTGCGACGGGTCATGGACGAGTACGTCGGCCTGCGCCGGAGTCCCGAAGATCTGGGGCGCGCCCAGGCCGTCCTCCGGCGACTGAAGGGCGAGGTCGACGCCTACGTCCGAACGCGGACCGCCCGCTCGCTGTACGAACTCCGCCACACCTCGGTGACCGCCCTCCTCGTGGCCCGGGCCGCCGCCGAGAACGATGAATCGGTGGGCACGCACAACCTCGTGGAGGAACCCGCCCCGTCACGGGCGGACTGACGGAGGCGTTCGACCCGAAATGATCCCCGATTCGACGGTCGAGACGTGGCTCCGCGAGGACGTGGGCCACCACGACGTGACCAACCAGGTCCCCGGCGAGACGACCGGGCGGCTCGTCGCCAAAGAACCCGGCGTCGTCGCCGGGCTGGAGGCCGCCCGCGCCGTCTTCGAGTATCTGGACGTGGCCGTCACCGACGGCGCCGACGCGGGCGACCGGATCGAGGCCGGCGGCGCCGTCCTCGAAGTCGACGGCCCCGCTCGTGAGGTGCTGCGCGGCGAGCGCGTGGCCGTCAACGTCACCGGCCACGCCTCGGGCATCGCCACGAAGACCCGCCGCGCGGTCGATGCCGCTCGGAGCGGGGCACCGCACGGCGACGACGTACGGGTCGCGGCCACTCGCAAGACCACGCCCGGCCTGCGCGGCGTCGAGAAGCGCGCGGTCGTCGCGGGCGGCGGCGACACCCACCGCCTCGACCTCTCGCACATGGTGATGGTCAAGGACAACCACGTCGCCGAGATGGGTCTCGAGCGGGCGGTCGAACACTTCCGCGAGCGTGCCTCGTTCGCCACGAAGATCGAGGTCGAAGTCGAGGACCGCGAGCAGGTACCTCGCGCCGTTCGAGCGGGCGCCGACGTCGTCCTGCTGGACAACATGGACCCGGAGACGACCGCGGAGGCCGTCGACCTGCTCCGCGAAGCCGCGGTCGAAGCGGGCCGCGAGGTGCTCGCGGAGGCCTCGGGCGGGATCACCGTCGAGACCGTGCCCGACTACGCCGCGACCGGCGTCGACGTGATCTCGATGGGGTCGCTGACCCACTCGGCGCCGACGCTCGATCTCTCCTTCCGGACGGGGTGAGCGGGGCGGTCGCGGGCCGTCGGAACCGGTCCGTCCCCACCGTTTAACTTCGGGGGCCGCGACGCGCCCGATATGGCAGAGTCATCCCTGGAGCAGTCCCCGATCTCGCCCGGCGCGGTGGGCGGGGCCGCCGCCCTCCTCACGTTCGGCGCGCTCGCGTACGTGACCGTCCTCCTGTTCGAGCAACTCGCGGTCGGGGTCGTCGTCGGCGCCCTCTCCGGCGTCGGCATCTTCTTCACCGTCCCCTACACGATCCGGCGGGCCGACCCCGAGTACGCACGCGACGCCCACGAGAACCTCGCGCGGAGCTTCCATCCCGGCGCGGCCGGCTACGCGCTGTCCGGGAGCGGCGTGTTCGCGCTCGCGCTCCTGTTCGTCGTCGAGAACGCCGCGCTGTCCGTGCTGGTCGCGCTGGCGCTGGCGATGGCGGAGTACGTGGTCCTCTCGCGCGTGCTGCCGCGCGCCGGCGAGGCCGCGAGCGAGGACGCCGACGGCGACTGGTCGAGCGACCCGCGGACGGAGTGATACGGATTCGGAGCACGCGTGGCCCGGGCCGACCGCGCGACCGCGTGCGTCGATGCCGCACTGGCTCCCGAGAATCGGTCTCAGCGCGGGTAGGATCGCCGGCGCGTCGCCTCGAACGACTCGACGAGGTCGCCGACCCGCACCTCGAAGGTCCCCGGTTCGACCCGTCGAGAGCCGTCGTTCTCCACGATCCCGAGGTCGGCGACGTCGAGCGCGAACGAGACGGTCTCGCGCTCGCCCGCGTCGAGTTCGAGTCGGTCGAACGCCCGCAGTTCGCGGACTGGCGTGACGCGGGTGCTCACCACGTCCGTGGCGAAGACCTCGACGGGCTCGACGCCGGCGCGGTCGCCGACGTTCGCGACCGTGACCTCGACCGCGACGGTGTCGTCGGGGCCGACGTCCTCGGGGGCGACGGTCACGTCCTCGTACTCGAACTCGGTGTAGCTCAGGCCGTGGCCGTACTCGAACAGCGGGTCGTACGACGAGCGATGGGCCTCGTGGTCGACCGTCGGGTGCGTGAGGTGGTTGAACCTGACCGGGACCTGCCCCTCCGAGCGCGGGACCGAGACCGGGAGCCGACCCGAGGGGTCGCACTCGCCGAACAGCACGTCGGCGACCGCGCCGCCCTCGGAACCGGGCTGGTAGGCCATGAGCAGGCCGGGGACGTGCTCGGCGAGCCACGGCGTGGCGAGCACCCGGCCGGTGACGAGAACGGCGACGGTCGGAGTCCCGGTCTCGCTGATCGCCTCCGCGAGTTCCCGCTGGGCGTCGGGGAGCGTCAGCTGTTCGCGGTGGGGGAACTCGTCGGCGTCGAACTCCCGCGAGCTCCCACGGAACTCGTGGACGTAGTCGGGTTCGCCGAGGACGACGACGGCGGCGTCGGCCTCGGCGGCCGCCTCTCGCGCGGCGTCGACGTCGGTGGTCTCGGTGATCGTCGCTCCCTGCTCGTGAACCACGTCGGTCCCGTCGCCGACCGCCGCTTCGATGCCTTCGAGGACGGTGTCGCCGAGCGGGCGCGGGTCCCCGACGCTGCCCCAGCCGCCGTGCTGGGCGGCGATGTCGTCGGCGTTGGGGCCGGCCACGAGCAAGCGGTCGAGGTCGGGGTCGAGGGGCAACGCGTCGCCCTCGTTGCGCAGGAGCGTCATCGATTCCCGGGCGAGCTCGCGAGCCACTGCGCGGTGGTCGTTCTTCCCGAGCGTCGATTCCGCCTCGTCGGGGTCGACGAACGGGTCGTCGAACAGGTCGAGCGCGAACTTCACCCGCAGGACCCTGCGGGCGCTCTCCTCGATGCGGGCCTCGCTCAGCTCGCCGTCTTCGACCAGCGAGACGAGGCGTTCGCAGTACTCGACGCCGCCGGAGGGGAGCAGGTCGATCCCCGCGCGGACGGCCCGCCAGAGCGATTCCTCCAGGGACTCCGTCGCCCGGTGGCCGCCGTGGAGGTCCTCGGCGCCGGCGTAGTCCGCGAGCGTGAAGCCGGTGAAGCCCAGATCCTCGCGCAGGAGGTCCTGCAGGAAGCGCGGCGAGCCGTGGACGGGTTCGCCGTCGATGACGTTGTAGCAGGGCATGATCCCTGCGGTCCCCGCCTCGATCCCGGCCTCGTACGGCGGGACGTGCACGCGCCGGAGCGTGTACTCCGAGATCTCGTTCGGCGCCTGGTCCTCGCCGCGAACCGGTTCGCTGTAGGCGGGAAAGTGCTTCGTGACCGCGAGCACCGACTCGTCGCGGTCGTTCTCCTGGTATCCCCGGACCATCGCCCCGGTGAACGCGGCGCAGATTCGGGGGCTCTCGCCGAACGTCTCGGCGACGCGCCCCCAGCGCTGGTCGCGGGCGACGTCGCCGATCGGGCTGGACGTCGACTGGACGCCCGTCGCGCGCATCTCGCGGGCCGCGACGGCGGCCGCGCGCTCGGCGAGTTCGGGGTCGCGCGTCGCGCCCACGCCGAGCTGCTGCGGGAAGACGGTGCTCCCGGAGATGGCGGCGTGACCGTGCTCTGCCATCGCGCGCACGAACAGCGGGATATCGAACCGCGAGGCGTCGATGGCGGCCCGCTGGAGTTCGTTGACGAACGCGGCCTTCTCGCGGGGCGTGTTGTGCGGCGTCCCCCCGAAGTGGACCGACCCGACGTGGTGGTCGGTGACAGCCGCTTTCGCCTCCTCGACGTCCGCGAGCGCCGGGACGCCGACGACCTGTCCGACCTTCTCGGCGACGGTCATCTCCGCGAGGATCTCCTCGACCCGTCGCTCGTCCTCGTCGGTCAGCCGCTGCCCGAACGCGCTCCCGTCTGTCATGCCTCGGCGTGCACCGTTCGGCCCAATCAACGTTGGGGTGGCGGAAGCGAGCGGGTCGGTGACCCGTGTCCACGCGTCCTCAGCCCCGCGAGCCGCCGTCGACGACGGCCGACAACGGCCTCGCGGCGTCCCAGGCTCGGTCGAACACCTCGACGAGGCGACCGGCCATCGACGCGTCGCGGACGTGGATCACCCCGAGGCGCTCACCGCCGTCGAGCGGGTGGGGGACGTGAAACGTCAGCTCGTTGCCGTCGACCACGTCGAAGGTCGTCTCCAGGTCGGTCGTCACGCGCACGGCGACGTTCGGCGGCGCCGCGGCCGCCCGTTCGACCGCCTCGGGCGGCGCCCCGTCGAGCATCGCGGCGTGGCCGAGCATCCGAACGTCCACATCGGGGTCGAGCACCTCGTAGAACGGGTCGACCTCCGGTTCGTAGCGCTCCCACGGGGCCTGCGCGTAGGGGACGCTCATCGCCGAGCGGACCGTCTCGCCGGCCGTCGCGAACAGGTCCCTGCCCAGCGAGACCGCGGCGTCGCTCCCGAGCGGCGCCGCCCAGAACCGGCTCTCGGCCGGCGTGGTCGCCGCGAGCTCCGGCCCGATCCCGGCGGCTATCTCCTCGTAGCGAGCCGCGCGAGCGTCCAGTTCCCGCTTGCGCTCGGTCAGCAATCGATCGACCGCCCGCTCGGGTTCGACGGCGGCGTACCGCGTCGGTTCGGTCGACTGACTCCGGACGACGTCGCGGGCGTCCAGTCCGTTGAGCACGTCGTAGATGCGCCCCATCGGGACGCCGCTGGCCTCCGAGACCTCCTGGGCCGTGGCCGACCCGAGCGACAGCAGCGCCCGGTAGACCTGCTCCTCGTAGCTCGACAGCCCCAGCTCCCCCAGGTCCGACATGGGATTCCCTGACTCCGGCTCCGACTAAAGTATTCGGGAACGGACAGGAAGTGGCGACGGGTTCGACAAGCGGTTTTCCCGGACCGCGCCTCCCTCCGCCCATGCGACCGTACCTGACGCTCGCGCTCGCGATCGCCGCAGAAGTGACGGGCACGACCGCCCTGAAAGCCAGCGACGGGCTCTCGCAGCCCGGTCCGAGCCTGGTCGTCGTCGCGGGGTACCTCGGCTCGTTTTACTTCCTCGGACTGGTGCTCGAAGAGTTCCCCGTCGGGCTGGTGTACGCGACGTGGGCCGGGCTGGGGATCGTGGCGACGGCGGTGGTCGGCGTGACGCTGTTCGGCGAAAAGATGGACGCGGCGGCGGTCGTCGGCACGGCTCTCGTCATCGCCGGCGTCGTCGTGCTGAACGTCCTCTCGGAGGCCTACGCGCCCGCTCACTGACGGGCGACGCCCTCCGCGGCGAGACGGGGGCGCGCCCGGCGGTCTACTTCATGTCCTGCAGGCGGTCGACGAGTTCGTCGGCCGAGTCGGCGCCCTCGACCGAGACCTCCCCCTCGTGGTCGTGTTCGTGGACGGTGACGGCGTCCTCGTCGTCGTAGTCGGCGTCGTCGCTCTGGTTCTCCTGTTCGGATTCGTCGTAGCTCCCGAAGCCCATTGCGACACCAGCTAGCGGAATCGGAGGGAAAAACCGTGCGGTCGCGAGCGGCTTCGCGACGTGGGATCGCGACACACGCTTCCCGCACTCGTTTTCCCGCCGGACGGCGAAGGGGCGAACGATGTCGGCCGTTCGACGCTGCGACCGCCACGGCTTCTTCGAGGGCGGCGAGTGCTCCGTCTGCGGGCGCGAGGGACGGGCCGTTCTCGACGGCCAGCGGCGCCGCCGCCTCTCGAAGTACCTCTCCGGCGCGTTACGGCACTTTCCCGGGGACGCCGGGCTGGCGCTGGACGACGCGGGGTGGACCGCCTTCGACGACCTCGTCGCCGCGGCCGAGCGACGGTACGACTGGGCCGACCGCGAGCGCGTCGCCGCGGTCGTCGCGACCGACCCGAACGGCCGCTTCGAGCGGACCGGCGGCGACGGCAGCGACGGGACGGCCGACGACCCCGAGTCCGCAGAGAGCGACCCCGGACCCACCGACCGCGTCCGCGCGGCCTACGGCCACTCCGTCGACGTCGACCTCGAGTCGGGCGACGACCCGGTCCCGGACACGCTCTATCACGGCACCGCGCCCCGAAATCGGGAGGCGATCCGCGACGAGGGGCTGAAGCCGATGTCGCGCCAGCTGGTCCACCTCTCCGGGACCGTCGACGAGGCCCGCCGCGTCGGCGCGCGCCGCGCCGCCGACCCGGTCGTCTTCGAAGTCGACGCCGCCGCGATGCTCGCCGACGGCCGCGACGTCACTCGCCGCGGGCGCGCGACGTACACGACCGAGCGCGTCCCGCCCGAGTACCTGACCGAGCGCGACGCCGACTGACGACGGTCCCGGCCCGGCCGCCCCTACGCCGACAGGACCTCGTGCGAGAGTTCGAGCGCGCGCAGTCCGTCGCGCGCGTCGACCGGCGGGTCGGCGCCCGCCTCGACGGCGTCGAGGAAGGCGCGCGTCTCCGCTCGGTACCCCACGTCGGTCGCCGTCGCGTCGTCGAACTCGACCGTCGTCGCGTGGCGGTCGTCGGCCGTCCGGTAGGTGAGTCGGTCGTGGCGCCACCAGCCGTCGCCCTCGAGGACGGCGGCGCCGTCGGTGCCGATCACGCCGTGGTGGAGCGTCTCGACCGACGCGGTCCAGCTGTTGCGGACGCAGCCGATCGCGCCCGATTCGAAGGAGAGCGTCGCGACCACGTTGTCGTCGAACCCGTCGATCTCGGGGTGGCTCACGTTCGCCGTCGCGCCCCCGGCGCCGGCGACCTCGCCGCCGAGCCAGCGCAGCAGGTCGAGGTTGTGCGACGCCGATTCGACGGTGACGCCGCAGGCCTGCTCGGGGTCGACGCGCCAGTTGCCCGCGGCCGGGACCCCCTGTCCGGCCCGCGCGCTGAACAGCGTCACCGGGTCGCCCAGCGCGCCGTCCGCGACGAGGGCGCGCAGCCGCAGACACGGTTCGGCGAAGCGCAGACAGAACCCCGTCATCAACGGAACGCCGGCGTCCGCGACCGCGTCGGCGATCGCGCGTCCGTCGTCGACCGAGGCGGCGAGCGGCTTCTCGCAGAAGACCGCGAGCCCGCGATCCGTGGCCTCCCGGACGAGGGCGGCGTGGGTCTTCGGCGGCGTCGCGACGTAGACGGCGTCGAGGTCGGTCTCGGCGAACAGCGCCTCGGGATCGGTGAACGGGCGCGCGTCGGCGGCCGCGGCCACCGATCGCGCGGTCGCCTCGTCGAGGTCGCAGACCGCCTCGAGCGACGCTCGTTCGGACTCGACCAGGTTCTCGGCGTGGGTCTCGCCGACGCCGCCCGCGCCGACGAGGCCGACTGCGATAGTCATGGTCGCCATCGACCGACCGGTGCGGGGTAAACGCGTCGTCGCCGGAAGGCCTCGCCGCCGGAGAGGGCTACCCGAAACCGTCTTGGGACCGCTTCGAGATAGGGGAGGCGTGTTCGGCGAATCGAGATCCACCCGCGTCGGCGTCGACGGCGAGCGGTTCACGATCGACGGTCGACCGACGTACGAAGGGCGCACTCACGAAGGCAATTCGATCGAGGGGCGGCTGTTCAACGCCCGTCTGGTCCACGCGTGGTTCGACGACGAGAACCCCGACACGCGGGGCAACTGGGCGTACCCCGACACCGGGGAGTTCGACCCCGAGCGCAACGTCTCGGAGTTCCTCGCGGCGATGGAGACCTACCGCGACCACGGCCTGCGGGCGATCGCCGCGAACCTCCAGTGTGGCAGCCCGGAGGGCTACTCCGAGAGCCAGCCCTGGACCGTCTCCGCGTTTCGGCCCGACGGATCGCTGAAACCCGCGTGGACTGACCGCGTCGCGCGCGTCCTCGACCGTGCGGACGACCTCGGGATGGTCGTGATCCTCGGGCTGTTCTACTTCGGCCAGGACGGGGTGCTCGAGGACGAGGCGGCGGTGAAACGCGCGGTCGACGAGGCCGTCGAGTGGCTGCTCGACCGCGAGTACACCAACGTCCTGATCGAAGTCGCCAACGAGGCCGACATCCACTACGACCACGACGTCATCGATATCGAGCGAGTCACCGAACTGATCGAGCGAGTCCGCGACCACGAGCGCGACAGCTTTCGCTACCCCGTCGGCGTCAGTTGCAGCGGCGGGGTCGTCCCGCCGGACGACGTGGTCGCCGCCTCGGATTTCGCCCTGCTGCACGGCAACGGCGTCGACGACCCCGACCGCATCCGCGAGATGGTCGCCGAGGTGCGCGAGCGCCCGTCCTACGACCCCATGCCGATCGTCTTCAACGAGGACGACCACTTCCGCTTCGGCTCCGAATCGAACCTCGACGCCGCGGTCGAAGCGGGCGCCTCGTGGGGCTACTTCGACCCCGGCGAGAACGACTACTGGCACGGCTACCAGTCGCCGCCGGTCCGCTGGGACCTAAACACCGCCCGCAAGCGCGCCTTCTTCGCGTACCTCGACGCCGTCACCGGCCCCGAGGACGCGCCCGCGGCCGACGACTCGTAGCTGGACCGTCTCGAACGGGTCGCCACCGCGTCCGCGGTCCCGCTCGTCGTTCCCGCGCCGATCCCCGCGATTTTTCGTCGCCCGGGCTGAACCGGCGGGCATGGATCGGACCGTCCTCGTCGCCGGGGAGACGCTCGTCGACTTCCTCCCGGGGAGCGAGACGCCGCTCGCCGCCACCGAGGAGTTCGCCCGCCGACCGGGGGGCGCGCCGGCCAACGTCGCCGTCCGCCTCGCCCAGATCGGCCGCCCGCCGTGGTTCTGGACGCGCGTCGGGCGGGACCCGTTCGGCGACTTCCTCGCCGAGACGCTGGCCGACCGCGGCGTCCCCGACCGCTTCGTCGAGCGCGACCCGTCGGCCAAGACCTCCCTCGCGTTCGTCAGCGGCGACCCCGACAGCGGCCCTCGCTTCACGTTCTACCGCGACGGCACCGCCGACACCCGCCTCGAACCCGGCCGGGTCCCCGACGCGGTCCTCGACGCCGGCGAGTGGGTCGTCGTCGGCAGCGTCGCGCTGGCGAGTTCCCCCTCGCGGGAGGCGACCCGCGAACTCGTCGAGCGCGCGAGCGACCGGGACTGCGCGGTCGTCTTCGACCTGAACGCCCGGCCGGAGCTGTGGGCCGACGACGCCGACTACCGCGCCGAACTCGACCGCGTGCTCCCGATGGTGGACGTCGTCAAGGCCTCGCCGGAGGACCTGGAACCCGCAGGCGTGACCGGTGACCCGACCGACCTCGAAACCGTGGCGCCCCAGCTCCACGAGCGCGGTCCCCACACCGTCTTTCTGACGCTGGGAGGTGAGGGGGCTGCGGCCGCGTCGACCGCGGACGCGCCGTGGGGTGCCGCAGCGGTGACCCACGAGGGATTCACGGTCGACGCGGTCGACACGACCGGCGCCGGCGACGCCTTCACCGCCGGCGTCGTCGACGCGCTCGCCGGCGGCGAGCGGGACCCGGTCGCGGTCCTCCGTCGTGGCAACGCCGTCGCCGCCGCGTCGACCACTCGCTACGGGGGGATGAGCGACCTCCCCGACCCCGACTCCGCGGTCTGATACGGAGGATTGCGAGACGGTCCGCGATCGCACGAGCGCGCCGAGGGCTTTCAGCACTTACCGGCGAGTGCGGTAGCCGGTACTCGACTCCGTTCCACACCGATAGAACCGGAAACACGCGCTCAACGAGCGACCCGTACCGACTTACCGGGACTCGGTGAGCGCGTCGCGAGCGGCGGCCACGTCCGAGCCGGTCTCGGCGTCGCGGTCGGCCAGCCCGAGCATCCGCTCGACGTACTTGGCGAAGACGTCGACCTCGACGTGGACCGCGTCGCCGGGGTCGCGTTCCGAGAGCGTCGTCTCGCGGTGCGTGGTGGGGATGATCGCCACCGAGAAGGTCCCCGCGGCTTCGTCGAGGTCGGCGACGGTCAGGCTGATCCCGTCGAGGGCGATCGACCCCTTCTCGACGACGTACTGCTCGAGTCCCGGCGGGAGTTCGAACGTGTACGCCCAGTCGTCCCCCACGCGCTCGATATCGGCGATCTCCGTGGTCCCGTCGACGTGGCCCTGGACGACGTGGCCGTCGAAGCGCTCGTCGGCGGCCAGCGCCCGCTCGAGGTTCACCCTCCGGCCCTCGACCACCGAGTCGAACGTCGTCCGCTCCAGCGTCTCGGTCGCGAGAAACACCGAGAACCACTCGCCGTCGGCGTGCTCCTCGACGGTGAGACAGGCCCCGTCGACGCTGATGCTCTGCCCGCCCGCCAGTCCCGCGAACGTGGTCCCGATCCGCAGACGGCGACCGGCGTCCGTGTCCTCGATCTCGACGACCTCGCCCGTCTCCTCGACGATCCCGGTGAACATACCCGACGGTTGGGAGATGTGTCACAAAAGGGTTACCGTTCACGGATGTGGGACGGTTTTCGCGGTCGAACGGCGAGGCGGCGGGCTTTTGCCGGTCGGCGCGATACCGGAGGACATGGCGCGGGGTATCCTCGGACTGGTCGGGTTGGGCGCGACGCTGGTGTTCGCGATCCCGATCGCTATGCTGGGCTTGGACTACCTCCTGCTACAGGGGAAGACCCCGATCGGGATCGCGCTGCTGGTCACGGCGGGGCTGATGGTCGCCATCGAGGAGTACGTCGCGACGCCGGGCGATCTCGCCGGGACGGCCGTCGAGAAGACCGTCGGATCCGTGGTGGACGACCCCGACGACGAGGAGTGAGCGGTCACGTCGACCGGTCGACGGGCGGCGGGACCTGTCGACCGGGAGCGCCGTCGGTCGGTCGGTCGAGATCCAAGCGTTAAAACGGTGAGAAAGCGACACGAGGGATATGTCCCGCCCCGAGTCCGAGTCCGTACCTCCAGACGAATCCGACGCCGCGAGCGCCGCCGACTCCGGGTCTCCATCCGATCCCGACGGGGACAGGTTCGCCGGGGCCGACCGGTTCGATCGGGCGACCCGGTGGGTGCTCGGGATCGTCCTCGCGGGGCTGGTCCTCCGTCTCGCCTTCCTGGGGGCGCGCGTCGCGCACTACGACGAGGGGCGCGTCGCCTGGTGGTCGCTCCACTTCCTCGACACCGGCCAGTTCGAGTACCGCTACATCATCCACGGCCCGCTGGTCCAGCACGTCAACAAGTTCCTCTTCGCCGCGCTCGGGGCCAACGACTTCACGATGCGGCTGTTCGTCGCCGTCGTCGGGGGGCTCCTGCCGCTGTCGGCGCTGCTCTTTCGCGAGCACCTCGACGACGAGGAGGTGGCCGGGACGTCCTTCTTCCTCGCCGCCAACCCGCTGTTGCTCTACTACTCGCGCTTTTTCCGGAGCACGCTCGTCGCGGCGGCGTTCGCGTTCGTCGCCTTCGGGTTGCTCGTGCGGGCGTCCGACGAGCGGTCGATGCGGTACGTCCACGCCGCGGTCGTCTTCGTCGCGCTGGGGTTCGCCGCCAAGGAGAACACCGCGGTCTACCTGATCGTCTGGGTGGGCGCGAGCGCGCTCGTCGTCGACCAGCTGCTGTTCCGGACCGGCGGCGACCGCTCGGGGTTCGAGTGGCTCCGCGACCGACTGGGCCGGATCGACCGCCGGCCGCTCGTCGAGTACCTCCCCGACGTCGCGTGGCACTTGGCCGTCGCCGCGGTCCTCTTCCTCGGGGTGACGCTGTACTTCTACGCGCCCCGCTCGCCCGACGCTTCGGCCGTCGGCTTCTGGCAGGCGGTCACGCATCCGGCCCGCTTCCCCGAGCTGTTCGACCGGACGCTCGACGACGTGGTCGAGGGGTACGGCTACTGGTTCGGCGGGACGACCGACGCCGGCTGCCGGAAGGACAACGTCATCGACGCCTACCTCTGTTTCCTCGGCGAGGAGCTACAGGCGATCGGGCAGGCCGCCTTCGCCATGGTCGCGATGAGCGTCGTCGGCTTCGTCGCCGAGCGCTACGGCCGCGTCCGCTCGCGGGTCGTCGTCCTCTTCTGTGCCTACTGGGGCTTCGTCTCGATCATCGGCTACCCGCTCGGGACCGACATCGCCAACGCCTGGATCGCCGTGAACGGGCTCGTCCCGCTCGCGCTCCCCGCCGGCGTCGGCCTCGCGCTCGTCGTCGACCGCGCGCGCCACGCGCTGCACACCGACTCGGTGCGGTTCGGGATCACGGCGTTCGTCCTCGTCCTGATCGGCGGCTACGTGGCCGTCTCGATAGCCGGGGGCGTCTACCTCGACCCGGCGACCGAGGAGAACCACCTCGTCCAGTACGCCCAGCCGGGCGACGACTTCCGCCCCTCGATGCGGGTCCTCGACCGACACGCCGCCGACCACGAGGGCGCCGACGTGCTCGTCGTCGGCCGGAACTACGTGCGTGATGACCCCCGGGTCGGCGGCATCAGGCCACTGTGTACCAGTATCGGCGACACGCTCCCCCTCCAGTGGTACGTCGAAGCGTACGACGCGACCGGGACGTGTTACCAGGAACCCGACGCGGCCGTACGGGCGCTGCAGAACGGCACGGTCGACCCGCTGCTCGTCATCGCGCCCCGCTCCGCGAAGACGACCCTCGCGCCCGCGCTCGAAGGGTACGACGCCGACGTCCACCGGATCCGCGTTTACGGCAGCGAGACCGTCTTCTTCAGCGACCGCACGCCCGACGACGGCGGGGACGGAAACGCGACCGCCCTCGAGCCAGCGGGCCGCTCCGCCCGCCCCGTCGACGGGTGACCGACGACCGGGCCGCCTCCGGCCGGCGCCGACCTTACCGCAGGTCTCGCGCTCGCTCCCACGCGCGGAGGAGCGCGGCGAGCGTCGCGGTGACCGGTACCGGCTCCGCGGCGCGGTCGACGACGGCCCCGTGGATCGCGTCGACCTCGGTCCGGCGACCGGCGTCGACGTCCTGGAGCATCGACGAGCGGTTGGCGGCGGTGGCGTCGGCGACTCGCGCGACCGCCCGTTCGGCGTCCGCGTCCGAGAGGTCGATCCCCCGTGCGCGGGCCACCTGCGCCGTCTCGACGGCGGCCAGTCGAGCGGGCTCGCCCGCCGGCCCCTCGACCAGGGCGCCGTTCTCGACGCGAGCGAGCGCCGTCACGCCGTTGATCCCGACGTTGACGGCCAGCTTCTCCCAGATCCGGTGGGGCATGTCGGCGGCGACGGTCGTCTCGATCCCCGCCGCGCGGAACGCCTCGCCCGCCGAGTCGGCGAACGCGGAGCGGCCCCCCTCGGGCGGGCCGAGCGCGACCTCGCCGAGGCCGGTACACTCGACGACGCCGGGGTCGCGCAGGCGCGCGCCGTAGGTACACGTCCCCGCGAGCACCGGGCACGACAGTTCCTCGCCCAGGACGGCCTCGTTACCGAGCCCGTTCTGGAGCGAGAGCGCGCCGTCGAGGTCGGCGCTCGCGAGCGCGTCGGCCGCCGCCGGGGTGTCGAAGGCCTTGACCGCGACGACGGCGAGGTCGAAGTGTTCCTCGGGGACCGCGGTCGCGGCCGCCGGTTCGACCCGAACCGAGGCCGCGCCCTCGACGCGGAGCCCGTCCGCCCCGACGCGGCTCGCGTGGGGGTCCCGGCCGACGAGCGTGACGTCGTGAGCGCGCGCGAGCAAGCCCCCGACGAGACTGCCGAGGCTCCCGGCGCCGAAGACGAGGACGCGCACGGGCGCCGGTCAGTCCTCGACCCAGTAGTAGATGCTCTCGCTCTCGGCGCCGCAGGCGGGACAGGCCTCCGGGATCTCCTCGATGTCGCCCATCTCGCCGCACTCCCAGCAGCGCCACATCAGCTCGCCCTCGCCGCCGCTCGTCGAGAGGTGTTCGCCCGACATCGCGCCGATCCCGTCGTCGGTCGTCACGTAGAACCCGTGTTCGTCGAAGCCGCGGACGGTCCCCAGGCGGTTCCCCTCGTCGTCGTAGACCGCCTGTCCGAAGCCGAGGTCGATCGCGTCGTCGCTCTCGCTCATATTCGACGATTGGTTCGATCGCCGGATAAATGTACGTGCCGCGGGTCGGGCCCACCGGCGCGTCGAGCGCCTACTCGTCCGGATCGCCGAGGTGTCGCTCGTCCCGGGAGAGCGCGGCCTCGAACGCGTCCGGGCCGTCGAGTCGGTCGAAGCCGTCGTTCAGGTCGCGGCGGAGCCGGTCGAGATGTCGGTCGAGCCGGTCGACCGCCGATTCCTCGTCGGAATCGAGCGCCGCGCGCTGTTCGGCGAGGTCGTAGAACTCCTCGAGACGGTCCCGGTAGCGAGCGCGCGTCGCCAGTCTGTCGACGGTCTCCCGCGCGGCCTCGCCCTCCCACGCCACCGCTGCGTCCGCACCGTGGGACGGCGACGACCGCAGGTCCTGTTCCGAGGCGACGACGGCCACCTGGCAGTCGACCGCCCGCTCGCGGACCTCGGCGACCACCGCGGCGACCGACTCGTCCGGGAGGGCCCGGTCGACGAGTGCCACGTCGACCTCCTCGTCGAGGCTCTCGAAGAGCGCGTCGAGGCTGTAAGCGGTCCGAACAGACCCGTCCTCCCGGAGTGTCGCCGCCAGCGCGTCGACGGCCGTCGGATCGGCGCCCGCGAGGACCACCAGGTGCCGTGGCGGAGTCACGTCCGGCGAGAGGTCAGGCGGATATAAAGAGCCATCCCTTTCACGTCTCCCGGTTTCGTTTGCGGTCCGAACCGCGACCGAACTCGACGACCTCGTCGCAGCCGATCCGAAAGGTCTCGACCGTCTCGGCGTCGTGGGCGTCGGGGTCGAGGTGGAAGACGACCGTGCCGTCGATTCGCCGGACCACTTCGCCCAGCGTGTAGACGAACTTGAACGCGACCCGCTCGTCGACGTGGCCGAGGATCCCCGTCAGCGAGTGGACCGCGACCGCGGCCGTCTCGCCGGACTCGTCGGCGCGCTGGAGCACGTCGCTGATCCGCCGGCCCAGCGACTCAAGGTCCGCCGGATCCGCGACGGTCTCGACCGCCGCGTTCGCCGCGTCGCCCGACCGCGCACGCGATTCGGTCGCCGCCGAGCGAGTGACGTCGTCGACGTCGACGCAGGTGACCGGCGTCGCCGCCATCGGGCCCTCCCCCCACCGCGAGAGCCAGTCGGCCGCCGACGAGCCGACGGTCACCGCCACCGCGCGGTCGAGTTCCTCGTCGACTCGGGCGAGCGCGCGGACGCACGCGTCGACCGACCGCCCCTCCACGTTCGGCGCCAGCAACAGTACCGTCGTCGCGTCGGCGATGTCTGTCGCGTCGCTCTCTCCTGTCACCCAGATACCGCCTCGCGTTCCCTGGTTTTCATCGGTCGGTACTCCTTGTACGACCCCACACGGCAATGAGTGTTATCGTTCCCTGACACCACCAGCCCGCCGTCCCCGATCGTAAATGGCTTTCGAACATCGAAAACGACGTGGGTCTCTAGTATTCCTCGAAGATATCGATACAACGAGTGGTCAGTCTAGAAACTTAAGGTAAACTCAATCACGTGTATTGGGGGACACTCGGGTGGCTATGAGCCAAGAACAAGCGCGACTCCGCGACTATCTGGTAGAGAACCCCAAATGGATCGGCGTCCTGTTCAGTGCGATGCTCCTGCTCTCGCAGGTCGGTTCCGTGGCGGCGGCGAGCGGTACGACCTACACCGGGCCCTGATTCCAGAGCTCGAGCAGATCACTGCTCCACCGCAACGCGCCGTCGAATTCGACGGGAAATTCCTGCGTATGCACGAACTCCAGCAGCGTCTCTTTCTGTAGCGTGTGTCGACCCATCCGACCCGCGTTGAGATAGAATCGGTCTACACCCTCGATCTGCGGAGTGAACATCGCTCCCATCCGTGACGAAAGCGTCGGGTATCCGAAAATTTCGGTCCGATACTCGTCTTCGCCGCGGTTCTCGATGCTGACGAGGTTCGGCGTTCCCGACTGATTCTCGACGATCGAGGCGCTCGCGTCGCCGACGACGAGGTAGTGGTGGCCGATCTGCTCGTACTCGTTGATGATAGACACCGTCGCGGCGAGCGAGAAGCCCTGGTTGAGGAGCTTCGCGGCCGTCCGACCGACCGACGTCGCCGCCTCGTTGACGACGTCGGTCATCGTCGCGATGCCGGCCATCGCGCCGGCGTCGACGAGCCCGCACCCCTGTTCGTAGGAGTCACAGGCGTTGAGGAGGAACGCCCCGACGCTCACCTCTGAGAGGTCCTGTGTGTCCAAGTAGCCGTCAGTGCACCGGACGCCTTCGGCGTCGACGTGGCCGACGTAGTGGAGGAAGTCCACGTCGGACTCGAGAACGTCGCGCATCTCGGCGGTCGTGAGCAGCTCCCGGAACGAGATGTCGAACTCGACCCAGTCGCGGGTGCCGTAGATATCGGAGACGACGTTCTCGTCCGTCATCTCCTCGTCGTTACAGACGACTGTGACGTCGATCTTCGGGTCCGTCGAGGGCTCGAACTCCAGCCGACGGTCGTACGAATCGGTCGTCATCTTGCTCGCGCCCACGGGCAGTCCGTCGCCGACGTACGCCTGCTCGATGCTGTCGGAGGGCGGGGGCCGGAAGATCGCCGGTTCGGTCGTCGAGGCGGACGAGCGGGTCGCCCCCGCACGCGTACTCCGGCGGACTGCCTGCGGATCGTTGTGGAAGAACGACTCGGCCCGCTCCGAGAGGTCGTCGAGGTCGGCCACCCCGCCGCCCGCCCGACCCGGACAGCGGACGACGGCGAGTTCGTGCGCCAGAAACGGGAGCGCGCCGACGTGCTCCGCCTCCGGGCGCACGTCCGCGGTGAGCTTCCACTTCGGAACGACGTCGGCTATCGAATCGTACGGGACTTCGAGGTACGCCCGGAGCCGTTCCGAGAACGGCCGGTCGTAGGCGGCTCCGAAGTCGAAATCGACGCGCTCTTCGACCGCAGCGCGCTCCTGGAGCCGGACCTCGTGACTCCTCCCACGACTAAAGTCGTGGGCTTCCCTCACTGAGGGTTAGCCCCACGTCGTCTGGGGAGTTCGCAGGTTCCATCTCACCGCTGGTTCCTTCGAGTACGACCTGCGTTTCGGGCTGAGCCACAACAGCCCCCACCGTCGATAGCGGGCTCTGGATGTCCTTACCGACGGCTCGTTTGCCGATGTTCGACGCGCCGTTCTTGTCGCCGTTGTCGTCCAGTCCACAGTCGTGACACTGGACACGCCCCTGCACTTCCCGCGATGTGTTCTGAGACCCGCACTGCCAACACGTCACAGACGTATCATACTCCTTTACTGGGATGCACTCGCGCCCGCCAAGATGGGCTTTGTACGTGAGGATGTTCGCCATCTTCGCATACGGCATCTTGTGGGTCTTGTCGTTCACGTACCGCCCTTTGTCGTTGTCGAAGCGCAACCCCGTCATATCACCGAACACGATGACGGCGTTACGCTCCCGAGCGCGAGCGACGAGTTCGTTCGCCACCTGATGCAACTCGTGTTCGACTGTTCGTGATTCCTTGGTCCCAAGGCGCTCGATGACCTGCGCCCCTGAGCGAACCTTCGCCTTCCCGATGCTCTTGCGGAGTTGTTTGTAGTGTTCGCGGACACGTCGGACTTCCGCGCCGTGGAACTTGGTGTCTCGGTCGGAAAGGAACGTGCTGACGGCTATCCACTTCGCCCCCGTATCGACGGCGAGAACGTCGTCGTACTCGTCTGCGACGGCCACAGACCGCTTGCAGACCAGGTGGACGTACCACTCGCCGTCTCGATGAACGAGTTCCGAGTCGCGGATGTACTCGTCATCGAGGAGATGCGTGTCCTTTTCGGGGACGCGAACGGGAACCCAGATGCTATCGCCCTGTTCTTTCTCGGGGTGGTAGACGGGGAGTTTGAACCACCACGACGAGAGGACGGTATCCTCGTCGTGTTCGATGGTGATGCAGTCGTTGCGGAGGACGACGGGTTGGTCGGTGTCCGCTCGCGGGTTCTTGTTCGACCGGACTTTGCCCGCCTGTTGCTTGGTGGCGGAGTAGAGGTTCGCGTCGTCGTCACCGTGGACGGCGTCTTGGAACGCGGAGTATTCGCGTTCGACGAGTCGGGCTTTCCGCTCGGTGAGTGAGTGGAGTTTGACCCGTACCGTGGTGGTGACGTCTCTGCGCATCGTTATCGTCCGGTCTGTGCTTCGATGTACTCCTCGATGGTCTGACTCGCCACTTCGCCTGCTGAGGAGACGAAATACGAGCGCGTCCACAGCGAGGGGAGGCCGAAGTCGAACTCGTCGCGGAGGTTGCGCGAGGTGTAGCCCTTGACTTGCTGGATGATCTTGTTTGGGGCGAGTTTCGGACTCCCCGTGATGAACAGGTGTACGTGGTCGGGCTGGATTGCCAGTCGGAGGATGTCGAGGTCGAGTTCGTCGGCCTTCTCCTCGATGAGTTGTTCGAGGCGGTCGGCAACCTCGTCGGTCAGCACTGGCTTGCGGTACTTCGGACACCACACGAAGTGGTAGTGGAGGTCTGTCGCGTTCTGAGTATTTAAAACCGGCGTGAGCCGGTAGTGACGACCTGTAA
>JBDGSU010000061.1:0-18998 GCA_042217395.1 Halosimplex sp. | reverse complement strand
TGGGGCATGAACAGGCAGTCGTTGATGTAGAAGTCGGCGTCGACGTGGGGCCCCTGCATCTCCTGGAAGCCCATCCCGACGAGGACGTCTTTGACGCGCTCGGAGAGCTGGCGCAGCGCGTGTGGCTTGCCGCCGTGGACCGTCTCGGCGTCGGCCTCGACGTTGTACTCGGCGAACTCGACCTCGTCCCACTCGCCGGTGGTGAGCAGTTCGGGCGTGACCTGTCCGACGGTCTCGGCGGTCTCGACGCCCTCCATCAGCGCGGTGACGCCCTCGTCGGTGAGCGTCACCTCGCGGACGGTGAAGTCGTAGCGCTCGAGCAGGCCCCGGCTGACGAGGGTCTCGACGGCCTCCTCGTCCGTCTCCTCGGCGTCGACGGTCGCGTCGTCCTCGCGCAGTTCCTCGAGGAGCGCGCGCTCGGGGTCGGACTCGAGGTCGAAGTCCGCGTCGACGGATATCATGCCCTGGTCGATGGTCCCCATGCCCTTGCGGGCGAGGTTCGAGAGGGCGATGTCGACCTGGTCGCCCTCGAGTCCGGACGGGCCGATGGCCTTCCCGAGTTCGACGGGCTCCTCGGCGGCGTCCTTCGAGAGGGCGCCGACCCAGAGGGTGTGTTCGGGGAGGCCCTGGTAGGCGTACTCTTCGCCCTCCTCGGTGAGGGCGTACTCCGTCTCCGGGCGCTCGGCGACGGAGACGAGGCCGCGGTCCTCGAGCTCGAACGCGGCCCGAGTGACCGCCTCGGGCTTCTCGCCCGTGGCCTCGGCGATCTCGTCTATCGGTGTGGGGTCGTCCGCGCTCACGGCTTCGAGCACGGCGACCTGCGTTTCCGGGAGTTTCATTCGTTGTCGTCGGATCTGCGTGGTCGTCAGTTAACGGTTGCGAGGCGCGAACGAAGTGAGCGCCTCGACGATGCGAGCGGGGAGCCCCGCGACCCGCGAGCGGTTGGGGATCCGAGCGCAGCGAGGCGCGAACGAAGTGAGCGCCTCGACGATGCGAGCGGGGAGCCCCGGTAGTGCGAACGGACGGAGCGCCCGCGAGACGGGATTGCGCGGGGCGTCACGCGGACGAGCGACTCGTGTCGCTCGTCGGGTCGACGCGGACGGTTTCCGCCCGGATCAGGGGGTTCGTTTCGGCACGAACCGTCGGTCCGGGCGTCCGCCGTCCGTCAGGCCGCGGAGAAGAACCCGAACCCGGACCGCGCCGCCGCTGGTCGACGATCTGGGCTCCCCGTCGTGGGTTCGGGTGACATGTGTTACAGGTTCACGTCGCCGCGCAAAAGCGTTGCGGAGTCGAGAAGGAGCGGCCCGCCCAACGGGTCCGAGGCGGCGAGGGCTCGACCGCGGCGGGCCGACCGCGGGCAGCAACGTCTATGGGCCCCGATCACAAAGGGCGGGTATGGACCGCGTTCGAAACGCCGCGCTCAACTTCGGTATCAACTTCGTCGTCGGCTACCTCCTCGGTCGGGCGCTGCGGGGGAAGAAAGCCGCCGCCCGCGTCGGCCTCGCGCTCGGGAGCCTCGGGGCCGTCGCGAGCTGGCGGCTCGGTCAGCGGTTCGACGCCGACGCCGTCGAACCCACGTCCGAGCCGATAGAGATCGAGATAGAGGAGTAGCGGCGAGGTCCTCGCTGCTCACGGCTCACTCCGTTCGCCGTTCGCAATCTCCGAGGCCGTTCGCCCCGCTCACGGCCTCGCTCCGCTCGGACCTCGCTAGCCCCGCCGGTCGGCCGCCACGTCCAGGTCGACGTCGAGTTCGTCCAGCTTCTCGGCCCACTCCTCGCGTTTCTCCTGGTGGTCTTCGAGGAACTCGGCCATGAGCTCGGCGGCCTGCTCCTTGCACCCCCCGCACAACCGCTCGCCGCCGACGCACTCCTCGTAGACCTCGGTGGCGAACTCGTCGTCGTCGCCCGCCAGCAGGTAGGCGTACAGCTCGTAGACGGGACACTCGTCGGCCTCGCCGCCGAGTTCGCGCTGTTCTTCCGCGGTCTCGCGCCCGCCCGTGGTCGCCGCCTTCACCTTGTCGTAGCCCTCCTCGGGGTCGTCGAGCAGTGAGATGTGCGAAGCGGGCACCGATGAAGACATCTTCCCGCCGGTGAGGCCCGTCATGAAGCGGTGGTAGATCGAGGAGGGCGCCACGAAGCCGTAGCCGCCGTGGTCGAGTTCGACCTCGCGGGCCAGCTCCTCGGCCTCCGCCCGCGAGAGGTCGAACGCGTCGACGTGCTCGTCGTAGACGCGCTTCTCGCCCTCGACGGCCTCGATCAGCGCGTCGAACGCCGCGTCGGTGGCGTTGCGCCCGAGGAATCGAGTCCGACGGCGGATCGGTTCCATGCCCGCGTTCTCCAGTTTTTCGAGGACGCCCTCGATAGTGGCGGCGTCGTACCCCGCCGATTCGTAGTCAGCGCGGTTCTCGCGCAGGGCCTCGGCGGCGTCTTCACAGCGGAGAGTGTCGTCATCCTCGTCGCCCCCGTCGTCGCTCGCAGCGGTCAGGTCGACGTAGAGTTCCGACAGCAGCGCGCGCTCGGCGTCGTCCTCGACCTCGAAGCCGGCGAAGGCCTCGGTGACCCGGAAGTAGCGCATGCGCGCGGCCAGGTCCCGAGCGAGGCGCATGTGGGGGTCCTGGTCGGGGCCGACCGGGATCACGGTCGGTCGGGGCCCGTCGACCTGGGGGTAGAGGATGTCGGCCATCTGCGTGACGACGCTCTGCATGTGCGAGACGTCCGTCTCGCCGTCGAAGTCGTAGATCGCCTGCAGCTCCGAGAAGTTCGCCTCGACGCCGAGTTCGAAGGCGAGATCCTGTACCTCGCGGTTCGTGGACTGCCGATACAGCTCCCCCTCCTCGGGGTCGAATCCCAGGGCGAGCAGCGAGAGGACGTAGTCGCGGGCGTGGGTGTCGATCTCGTCCCAGGTGAGCCCGCGTGCGCTGTGGGCCTCCAGGTCGGCGATGAGTCCGTAGGCGTCCCCGCCCTGCTGCTGGTGCCAGATGATCTCGTCGAAGACGAGCTTGTGGCCGATGTGGGGGTCACCGGTTGGCATGAAGCCCGAGAGCGCGGCGAAGTCCTCGCCCTCGCGCATCGCGCGGGCGACGGGCCGGTAGTCGCGGTGGCCGAAGATGACCCCGCGGCGCATCAGGTAGTGGGGATCGGGCACCTCGGGAAGGACCTCGTCGAACTCCTCGATGCCGAACTCGGCGAACAGTTTTCGGTAGTCGGAGACGGTCGCCGACCCCCACGGGTCGAGCGTCGTGTCGTCGGCGCCTTCGGCGTCGACGCCCCCGTCCGGGAGCGCTCTGTCCGCGTCCCCTTCCGGCGCGTCGGAATCGGGCGAATCTGCTGTCATCGATTGGGATGTACTCGCCCCGACACGCACTAATACCGTTCGCTTTGCCCACTGCGACGGACGGGCGACCGCCCGGGGCCGTTCGGGACTCCGACGCCGGCCGTCAGAACTCGGGCGCGCCGTCGAACTCGCCCCGCGCCGGTTCGGGAACGTACTCGGCGAGGTCGAGGTCGTCGAACGCGACGCGCTCACCGCGCTCGGCCGAGAGGTACGACGCCATACAGAGTTCGACGACGGTGAGTCCGTCGTGCAGGTCCTCGCGGGCGTTCTCGCCGGCCAGGAAGGCGTCGACGACGTGCTCGTTCTGCGCGGGGTAGCCGTAGACGCCGCCCTCGTCCGGGAGGACCGCCATCCCCCCCTGCGCGGCCTGCTGTTTCTCCACGACGTAGCCCGCGTCGTCCGTCGCGTCGTCGGAGAAGAACACGTCCGTCCCCGACTCCAGCGTGTTGAGCCGACCGGAGTACTCCGGTCCCAGGAGTTCGATACTGATCCGGAGACCGGTACCGACGAAACACCAGGAGTTGGTCGCCTCGCCGACGACGATCTCGCCGTCGGGCGTCTCGTAGTACACCGTCGAGCGCGCGTAGTCCTCCGAGGGCGCCGCACGGTAGTCGACGCCGTACTCGTCGGCCAGTTCGTCGGCGTACGCCTCGCGGTCCCACTTGAGCGTCGAGACGTCGGCCGCGACCGCCTTCGGGGTCAGGTCGTCCTCGCCGGGCCGGGAGAGGAGGTGCCGGTTGACCTCGTGGGAGTGACAGCCCATGTCGTTGAGGACGCCGCCGCCCTGTTTCTCTCCGTCCCAGAACCACGCCGAGTGCGGGCCGGCGTGTTCCTCCGCCGCGCGGGCGAGATACGGGCGACCACTGCTCTCGGCGCCCTCCCAGAGGAGTTCGCGCATCCGCTCGACGCCGGGCATGTACACCTGATTCTCCAGGTAGGCGTGGGCCAGGTCCGCCCCCTCGACCAGGTCGACGACCTCCCGCGCCTCCGCGACGGTCCGGGCGAGGGGCTTCTCGACCGCGATACCGACCAGGTCCGCGTCGCCCTGCTCGACTTCCTCGACGATGGCGCGGACGGTCTCGACGCGCGCGTAGTTCGGACTCGTCACCCAGACGGCGTCGACGTCCGGTTCGGCGACGAGTTCCCGCACGTCGTCGGTGACGAGCGGGTCGCCACAACCCGCCGTCCGGAGTTGGTCCGCGACCGATTCGGCCTTCTCGCGGGTCGGGTTCATCACGCCCGCCGCCTCCGCGCGACGGATCCGCTCGAGCGACGGCGCGTGGAACTCGCCGGTGATGAACCCCGCGCCGACGAAGCCGATACCGAGTGGCTCTCGTGCCATGACCCACCGATCGGATGCGCCCTCGAAAAATCCCCGGGCCCACCGTTTCCGCCGAACTCGGAGCGTCAGTCACCGTACCACCGGCCATCTAGAACACCACGCCCGACCCGTGGAACCACCGGCTGCCACAAAGTATAAATAGCAGGCCTTCGAATTTGTAAGTAAGAAGTAAACTTAATTCAAGTAGTAAATTTTATCCGGGAGAGCCATCTATCACTGTATCCCGAGAGTACGACCGCTCTCGGTCGCTACGACCCGGACGCATCGTTCGACGACCAGCCGCAGCATCCCCCTACATGACAGTACTCGCACCATACGGATTCACGACCGGCGGCGGAGCGGGAACGGACGATTGCGACGAGCGCGACGACGGCGAGGAGGACGGCGACGGCGGAGACGGCAGCGCGGAGGCGACGGACGCCGTCTGACCGACGGCGCGACCGGACGCGACGCGCTCGCGGATCGGCCGCTCACCGCACTCGCTGCACTCACTGATTTCCCATCCCGCATGACAGACGCGACAGCCGACGACACGATCGACTGGCACCGGTTCTGGACCGACGCCGACGACGGCGACCGCGCGGACGCCGCGCCGAGCGCCCACCACGCGACCGACGCGATGGCCGAGTTCGTCGCCGGGACGGGTCCGCACGACGCCTTCGCCGACGTGGGCTGTGGCCCCGGCGACGTCGCCTTCGAAGTCGCCGAACAGTTCCCCGAGACCGACCTGGTCGGCTACGACGCCGCCGATCCGGTCCTCGCGGAGAACCGCCAGCGCGCCCGCGACCGCGGCGTCGGGAACGTCGCATTCGAGCGGGCGGTGCTCCCCGACTTTGCCCCCGACCGAGCGTTCGACGTCGTCTTCTCCTACTTCACGCTCTGCTACGTGAAAGCGGTCGAGGACGCCCTGCGCGCGATGTACGACGCCGTCGCGCCCGGCGGTTATCTCGTCTTCAACTACCAGAACCGGCTCGCCCGCGCTCACTGGCAGCGGATGGCCGACGACCCCGACGAGTACCTCGGCGAGGACTCGCAGTTCGACGCCGACCGCTTCGAGGACCGCTTCTCGCTCCTGCTCGACGGCGAGAACCTGCTGTCCTACGAGCGGATCCACGACGCGCTGGGGACGTGGCCACAGAGCGTCTGGTCGGTGATCGACAGGCCCGACACCCGCTGGGCCTGGCGTCACCACCCGCTGGTGTACGTGCCGAAGTAACGTGCCGGAGCTTCGATTCGGGGCAAACCATCGCGGCGTGCGCTGTCACGCGCTCTCGTGCGCGCGACGAAGCCGCGCGAGGGATGAGGGAGCGACCAGCGGGAGCGAGCGAATCGGCTGGGGAGGGTCGTGGCTGTTTGCGGTGCTGTGCAGTGCATCGTAGTGCTGTCCTGGTGGACTGAAAGGGCGAGGGTCGCTCGCGGGTGGTGCGCGGGCCCTATCCGAACGAGCGGAGCGAGTGAGGATATCCCGCACAGCACCCGCGAGCGGGCCGAGGGCTTTCATCGCTCGCTGTCCCCTGCGGTCGCAGTAATTCGTCGCTCGTCGTCGGTGTTGCGTCGATACATCATCGCACGCGGACCGACGACGGTCGCTACTCGCTGTCGAGTACGATCGATCCGTATCCGACCGTTCCTACGGCGTGAGTCGCGTCACGGAGAGCCAGTCGATCCCGTCCGAATCGCCCCCGGACGACTCCTCACCGTCGACGAGCGCGAACGCCATCGTCTTGCGGACGCCGTGGGCGAGCCGGACGTCCAGCGCCAGATCCCGGGGAGAGAACGTGTGCCCGCTGTCGAGCACCCGCACGAGCAGTTCGGAGTGGCCCAGGTCCTCGACGGATTCCACGTCGGCGTAGGTCCGGAAGTCGGCGCCGAACTTGTAGCCGGTCTTCGGGACCAGCCCGCGCTCGCGCAGCAACTCGTACACGCGCAGTCGCCGGTCGAAGCGCTCGCCCTCGACCTCCCGGCCGCGCTCGACGACCGCTGTAGCATCGCCCTCGACGCCCAGCACGCCCTCGCGGGCGAGGGAGGCGGCCTCGAGCAGCGAGAGCTGGAGCACGTCGCCGCGCTGGTCGTCGAGCGGTTGCCCGTAGAACCCCCGCTCGTACAGCACTCCGGGCGGGTCCCAGAGAAAGACGCGGTCGGAGAGCAACTCGCCCGGAACGCCCTCGGGCAGGTCCGACTCGCTGGTTCCCGAGACGTCGGGGCGCTCGGTCTCGAGGTAGGTGAGCGCGCTCTCCTCGTCGACGACCGCGAGCACGAGGTCGCCGAGATCCGCCGCGGGGACGCCCTCGCGCTCGCTGACGACGCCGACGCGGTAGGCCACCTCGTCGTCCCACGGACCCGAGCCGCGGGGGTAGACCACGAAGTCGACCGCCGGGTCGTCGACGGCGCCACGGGCGGCCGGCGAGTCGCTCCAGCCCTCGCGGGCCGGCGAGAGGTAAAAACCGCGGTCGCGCAGGTCCTTGTAGACGAGGAAGGCGATCTCCGAGACCGCCGCCGAGGCGAGGAACGCGCGGAAGTCCATCGCCGCGCCGTCGGGGCCTTCGACGGCGTCCAGATCGCCGCGGTAGAGCAGGTGGGCCGCCTCGACCGGCGCGAGTTCGAGCGCGCCGGCGTCGACGGGACGGCCGTAGCCGCTGGAGTCGTAGAACCGTTCGCGGGCCCGCTCGCCCGCGCGGACGACCTCCCCCGAGAGCGTCGCGTGCATGAGTTATCGGAACCGTCCGTCGCTGAAAGCCCCTGCGATCAGTCGTTCTCGTCGATTTGTCCGCTGCAGCAGAGATCAGTGGTGAGAACAGCGTGAAAGCCCCGACCGTGTGGGCTCCCGCGACTCGCTGCGCGCGCTCCCTCCGGTCGCGTGCTTACGTCGTCGGGGTTCGCCCACACGGTCGCCCCTTTCGTTCCCGCCCGCTTCGACTGTTCGTCCGGTCTGTGCGGGTGGGAACGAAAGGGTCGGGGCTTTCACGCTGTTCTCGGCAGCAGTTCGTTCGTTCAGTAGATCTAACCCTCACCCAAAAGACACACCACAGACCCGCGAGACACCTGCCCATGGACGCGGTCTGTTTCGACATGGACGGAGTGCTGGTCGACTCGGAGGACTACTGGGTCCCCTACGAGGAGGAGGAACTCTTCCTCGAGCTCGGCCTCGAAGGCCTCGACGTCGACGAGATCACGGGGATGAACTACCGGGAGATCTACGACTACCTCGTCGATGCCTACGGGATCGAGATGGCCCGCGCGGACTTTCTCGCGTGGTACGACGAGGCCGCGACGACGATCTACGGCGAGGAGGTGCGCCTGCTCGACGGCGCCGACGAGTTGCTCGCCGAACTCCGCGACCGCGAGGTCGCCCTCGCGCTGGTCTCCTCCTCGCCCCACGACTGGATCGACGTGGTCGTCGAACGGTTCGACCTGGAGTTCGACGCCGTGATCAGCGCCGACGCGTTCGACGGCCCCGGGAAACCCGAGCCCGCGGTCTACGAGCACGCCGCCGACCGGATCGGCGTCGACCCCGCCGACGCCGTCGCCGTCGAGGACTCCGTCCACGGCATCGAGTCGGCCCGGCGAGCGGGAATGCACGTCGTCGGCTTCCGTCACGGGAGCCCCGACGAGACCGACCGCAGCGGCGCCGACTACGTCGCCGACTCGCCCGCGGACCTCCGCGAGCACCTGCTGGGTCGAGCGGACGGCGACTGAGATCCGAGGGCGAGCGACAGTCGGATCGACCGCTCGGTCCCGACGGCGGGCGCCGCGGGAACCGGCTCGTCCGTCCCCTGCCCGGCGTTTTTTCAGCGCCGAAGCCGAGTGGGCGGGCATGGAGATCGAACGCCTGGAGACGTTCTCGACCGGGACGGTGGGGTTCGTCCGCGTCCACACCACGGACGGAGACACCGGGCTCGGACAGATCGCGCCGTACAACGCCGACATCACCGCGACGGTCTTCCACCGACAGGTCGCGCCCCACGCCCTGGGCCGGGACCCGACCGAGATCGACGCGCTGGTCGACGACGTGCACGACGCCGAGTACAAGTTCCCCTGGTCGTACGTCTGCCGCGCGCTCGCGGGGCTCGACACCGCGCTGTGGGACCTGCGGGGCAAGCGCCAGGACGAACCGGTGGTCTCGCTGCTGGGCGGCGAGCCGACCGAAGTCCCCGCGTACGGTTCGAGCATGCGCCGCGATATCGACCCCGCCGACGAGGCCGAGCGGCTCGCCCAACTCCGCGAGGAGAAGGGCTACGAGGCGTTCAAGATCCGCGTCGGCGGCAGCGACTCCGTCGGCGACGACGAAGACGAGTGGCCCGGTCGCTCGGCGGAGGTCGTCTCGACCGCCCGGGAGGCGCTCGGCGACGACGTCGAGCTGTTCGTCGACGCCAACAGCGCCTACACGCCCGAGCGCGCGATCGAGTTCGGCCGGGAGGTGCTCGCACCGAACGACGTCGTCCACTACGAGGAGCCCTGCCCGTACTGGGAACTCGAACAGACCGCAACGGTGACCGAGGCGCTCGACATCCCCGTCACCGGCGGCGAGCAGGACACCGACCTCGCCCAGTGGCGCCGGATGGTCGACACGGGCGCGGTCGACGTCGTCCAGCCCGACGTCTGTTACGTGGGCGGGCTCTCCCGCGCGCTGCGGGTGGCCGAACTGGCCGCCGACGCCGACCTGCCCTGTGTGCCCCACTCGGCCAACCACTCGATGGTCACCGTCTTCGCGCTCCACCTGCTGGCAGCGATCGACAACGCCGGGCCGTACCTGGAGTTCTCGGTCGAGGACCACTGGGCCGAGGGGCTGCTCGAACCCGAACTGTCCGTCGAGGACGGCGCGGTCGCCGTTCCGGACGGCCCCGGCTGGGGCGTCTCCGTCGATCCCGACTGGCTCGCCACCGCCGACCGCGAGGTCAGCGCCGCGGAGTGAGCGGTCAGGTCAGCTCGCACCCGGTGTCGAGACAGCGCCGCCCGGAGACCGTCTCGAAGACCGGCAGCCCGCAGTCGCAGGTGCCGTCGACGACGCCCGTCGGGACGCCGAAGCCGGTGTCGCAGTCGGGGTAGCGCTCGCAGCCGGCGATGAGGCCGCCCCGACGGAGGATCCGCAGGTCGCCGCCGCACTCGGGGCAGTCCCACTCGCGGTCGAACCGCTCGGCCACGCGGTCGTCGATCGACTGACAGTCGCGGTCGATACAGACCTCGAACACCTCGCCGCGCTCGACCCGAAGCAGGGGGAGTCCGCAGACCGGACAGGTCTCGTCGAGGACGGCGCCGTCCCGGGGGATCGAGTACTCGTCGTCGCACTCCCGACAGCGCACCGACCCGCTGGCGAGCACCAATCGACCGTCGCAGGTCGGGCAGTCGCCGATCGGGACGCCGGCCCGCGAGACCGGGTGGCGGGCGCTGCCGTGTTCGTCGTGGACCTCGACGCGGAGGCGCTGGTCGCCCTCGCGGGCGTCGAGGACCCCGTCGACGAACTGGACGCTGTCGGCCCTGGTGAGCCACGCGACCGGTTGGTAGCCGTCGGCGTCGTGGACCAGCACCGTGTTGTCCGGCTTGACCACCGTGACCACGTCGCCGCGGTGTTCGCGCTCGTTGCGTCCGTTCATCGTCGTCGTGCAGTCGCCCGCGACGACGCGCACTTCGTCGTGCATGGGTCGGCGTGGTCGCGTCCACGGATTTAAACTTCAGGAGCGGGCGGCGGGCGGGTCGACGGAAGGAAGGCAAGTGACCGCGGGGACGGAGGGCGAGGCGGTCGATCGACCGCCCGAGAGGGCGAGCAGCGGCGTCAGTCCCGCTTGTAGCCGTGGCCGACGCGGAGCGCGACGACGTTGGCGACCAGCAACGCGGCGAACAGCGGAGCCCGCTGGGCGGCCGACCCTGAGACGATCAGGGCGAGCATCGCGAACGGGAGGGCGACGGCCGACCAGAAGCCGGCAAACTGGACCGAGCCCGTGAGGAAGGACTGGACCCGCTGTACGCCGCGGGCGGAGGGGAGGTCGGGGGTGGACCGGCGGAACGGGGAGGCACTCGACATCTGTTGTCACCTACTTCTCGCTTGCACCGACACCTCCATATAACGGGTAGACCGCTAGACTGATTTCACCCGGTTCGTGCCGGTTGACCCGATTTAGCCCCCGCCAACTCGACGTTTCAGTTGATTTCCTAACGTTTTACAAACGCCGCAAAATCGCGGAGAGGTTTTAGAACCGCAGCAGAACGGGTTACTCGATATATCGACGGTTCGGCAGGCGGCGGTCTACGCTACGCTCGAAGTCGAATCGGAGCGGGAGCGACGAGGTGGCGGAGCCGCGCGCGGTCGGCGGTCACTCGACGCGGACCGAGCGGGTCTCGACGGTCGGGCGGAGCGGGAGCTCGGGGAACGCGACTTCGATCGCGTACTCCAGAACCTCTGCGTCCCCGCCGAAGACGCCGACGGGGAGGTCGGCCTCGCCGAGGTAGCGGTTCTTGGTCGTCATCTCGACGTCGTTGACGGTGACGCGCAGGCCCGCGCGGGCGTCACCGCCGACGTTGCGGACGCGGACCTCCCGCATGTCGTTCTCGCCGCGGGCGACGGTGTCGGGGAACTCGCCCCACTCGACGACGACGTTCGGGAGCTCGCCCGCGCTGTCGAGGACGCGCTCGGCGACGCCCTCGGAGAGGCCGGCCGAGCGGAGTCCCTCGACGCCCGCCTCGCGTACCTCGGCGGGCGTCGTGATCCCTTCGGCGGCGAGCTTGCTCGCGCGCCCGGAGCCGACGCCGTCGATGGCCGTGAGCCCGACCGCGTCGTCGCTGATGCCGTTCTCGATGCGGGCCTCGATGCGACGGGCGAGGTTGGCCGCCTCGGCGCCGGCGAGCCGGTCGAGAAAGGCCCGGAGCGCGGCCAGCAGCCGGAGGACGTTCTGGGTGATGACCCACGCGTCGCTCTGTAACTCGCCGGGCGTCGTCCCGCGCATCCGCGACTCGAGGATGGCGAGCACCTTCCGACCGCCGGGGTCGAGGTCGTCGGTCTCGCCGAGCACCGCGGCGACGGCGTCGCTTTCGTCCGAGCGGGCGCTGACGCTGTCGAACTCGGCGGCCGTGGCGATGGCCCGGAGGATCCCGTCCTGGTCGAGGGCGCCATCTACCTCGGCCTGTTCGGCCAGATCGGCGAATTCCCGGGCGGTGTCCAGTCGCAGGTAGAACTTCGAGGCGAGCCGGCCCAGCGGCGTGGGCTCGAGGCGCATCTCCTCGCGCTCGACGAACCCGCGCGCGACCAGCGAGCGCAGCGTGTCGCTGACCCGCTCGCGGAGGTCGCTCTCGGAGGCGTACTCGTCGGGCGCGCTCCGGGCGCGGACGTAGTAGAAGGTGGTCTCTAACCAGTCCATCACGTCGTCGATGTCGCCGATCGTCCCCAGCGCGATCTCCGCGTTGAGGTGGGCGTCGAGATCCTCGGCCAGCCGTGACTCGATCTCCTTGCCGTCCCGCAGGAGCGCCCGGTACTTGTCGGCGTCCGAGGCGTCGCAGACCACCCAGGCGTACCCCTCGTCGTCGTAGCCGGGGCGACCGGCCCGCCCGAGCATCTGGAGGACGTCCAGCGGGCTCATGTCCACCTCGCCCTCGAGCGGGTCGTGCAGTTTCGTATCCCGGATGACGACGCAGCGCGCGGGGAGGTTGACGCCCCACGCGAGCGTCGACGTCGAGAAGAGCAGCTGGAGCTTCCCTTCCTTGAACCACTGCTCGACGCGGTCCTTGTCGTCTTTCGAGAGGCCGGCGTGGTGGAAGCCGACGCCGTCGAGCACCGACTGGCGCAGGGTCTCGTTCGAGAGGTCGGCGGCGTCGTTGTGGAAGTCGTAGTCGCCGCGGGCGCCCATGGGGACGTCCCGCTCGACGATCTCGTCGCGGGACTTCTTGGCCGCCTGGACGGTGTCCTGCCGGGAGGAGACGAACACGAGCGCCTGGCCCTCCTCGCGGATGTGCGGTTCGGCGATGTCCAGCGCGCGGTAGAGCCGGCGGTACTTGTCCGCGAAGGCGTTCTCGCCGTGGCTGTAGGTGCGCACGTCGGCGCGCAGCGGCACCGGCCGGTAGTCGTCGCCGAAGGTGAACGTGTTGTCGGCGGGCGCGTCGAGCCAGCCCGCCACGTCGTCGACGTTGGGCATCGTCGCCGAGAGCGCCACGACCCTGGGATCGCAGAGTCGGCGCAGTCTCGATACCGTGACCTCGAGCACGGAACCGCGTTTTTCCGAATCGAGCAGGTGGACCTCGTCGATGACGCAGCAGTCGACGTCGGTGATGAACCGGTAGCGCGGCGAGTCGTGTTTGCGCGTCGCCGAATCGGCCTTCTCGGGGGTCATCACGAGGATGTCCGCCCGCTCGGCCCGGCGAGGGTTCAGGTCGCGCTCGCCGGTAACGACGTACACGGAGTATCCCAGCTCCTCGAAGCGCTCCCACTCGCTCTCTTTCTCGTTGGTGAGCGCGCGCAGGGGGGCCAGGAAGAGGGCCGTCCCGTCGGCGTCGAGGGCCTCGCAGATGGCCACCTCGGCGAGGGCGGTCTTGCCGCTCGCGGTCGGCGCGCTGACGACGACGTTCGCCGTCGAGTCCAGTAGCGCGGGCAGCACCTCGCACTGCATGCGGTTGAACCGCTCGAAGGGGAAGGCCTCGGCGTAGTCGGGCAACACCTCCGAGACCGCCAGGTCCGTCTCGCCGTCGGCGTGCCGTGACACGACAGAAGGCGGGGCCCCCGTCGGCATATGCGTTTCTATGGCGGAGTGGAAGTGGTCGCCGGCCCCGTCGACCCCGGAGTCGACGGGCGGTGGCCGCCGGGCGGCGTCCGCTGGGCGTCGCCGGTCAGTTCGCCGCCGCATCGTCGGCCGCGCGGTCGAGCATGCCGCGGTCGGTCGACCGGTAGAAGTACGCCGCCAGCCACAGCGCGGCGGCGACGTTCGACAGCGTGACCCCCCAGAAGACGGCGGCGACGCCCAGGTCGAGGACGTACGCGCCGACCAGCGCGACGGGCAGGCGTACCGCCCAGTACTGCACCAGCGTCGAGTACATGCTCACGTCGGTGTTGCCGGCGCCGTTGAAGCCGGCCTCGACCGTGTAGATGGCGCCCAGCGCCCAGTAGCCGTAGGCGAGGATCTGCAGGTACAGGACGGTGTACTCCAGGGCCTGTCCAGAGAGATCGGGGACGAACACGTGCGCGATGGGGGCCGGGACGAGCCACTGGACGGCGCCGACGAGCGCGAGCGCGACGGCGGCGATGGCGATGCCGACCCAGGTGGCCCGGCGAGCGCGCGAGGGCTGCTCGGCGCCGAGATTCTGCCCGACGACGCTCGTCGCGGCCTGGGCCAGTCCCTGCGCGGGGACGAACGCGACCGTCGCCACCTGCGAGCCGATGTGGTAGGCGGCGAGCCCGGCCGGCCCGCCGACCGCGGAGGCGACCCAGACCATGCCGACGCGGGCGACCTGTCGCCCGGTACTCTGCCCGGCGATGGGGAGCCCGACGTCGACGATCTCGCGGGCGCTCTCCAGCCGGGGGCGGACCGCGTCGCGGGTGAGTCGAAACCCCCGCCGGCCGCGCGCGGCGAGTGCCAGCGCGGAGACGGCGCCGACGGCGTAGCCGACGGCCGTCGCGAGCGCCGCGCCGAACAGTCCCAACCGGGGGAACCCGCCCCAGCCGAGGATCAACAGCGGGTCGAAGATCACGTTGACCACGATGGCGGTGAGATTGACGTACAGCGCCGCGCCGGTGTCACCCCAGCCCGTGAAGCCGCTCTCGAGGGTGTCGCTCGCGGCGACGGCGACCAGCGCGAGCGCGTAGGCGGTGAGGTACTCGGCGGCCATCGAGTGCACCGCCGCGTCGCCGGTCAGCAGGCCGGCCACGGGGCTCGCCCAGACGACGAGCCCGAGGCCGAGGACGGCGGCGACGGCCACCGCCCCCGCGGCAGCGGTGAAGGGGACCCGCCGCGCGGCCGCCGTCTCGTCGGCGCCGACCCGCTGGGAAGTGACGACCTGGCTCCCGGTGAAAAACGCCTGGAGCGGGACGGTCAACAGCGCCACGACGACCGTCGCGAGGCCGACGGCCGCGACCGCAGCCCCACCGAGCCGGCCGACCCAGAACAGGTCCACGACCGACTGAGCGACCAGCGCGAAGTTCTGCGCCACCAGCGGCCCCGCCAACACCACGAGCGCGCGGACCAGCGATCCCCCCACTATCTCTTCACGCGACACGTCGAACATACCGCACGATTCCGTCCGATTATTGTAAAGTGTTCGTATATACCGACTTTCACCAGGACAGGATAGCTCGATGACCTTTGGTGTCGGGCCGCCGTCGGATCGATCGTGACACGTCCTGGCGCGCTACGCGCTGGTGGCCGTCGCCGCCGGGGTCGCGCTCGGCGTCGCGTCGGTCGCACTCGGCGTCGCGTCGGTCGGGGTTCTCGCCGGGACCGCCCCGTTCGTCGTCGTTCTGGCGTGGATCGTCCGCCGAACGGAGGACCGGGCCGACGCCTACGCGGCCGATCGACCCGCCGTAGCGGGCGTGGTCGCGGCGGTGGCTATTAGTGTCGAGCGGCCGAGATCGCGGCCGTGGGCACGGATCGCGACCCCGAGACGGTGTTCGACGTCCTCGGGAGCGAGGAAGTCCGGAAGATCCTGGCCCTCACCGATGTCAAACCCATGTCCGTACAGGAGCTCTCGGACCGCCTCGAAGCCTCCGAAGCGACCGTCTACCGACGGGTGAACACCTGCGAGGAGTACGACCTCCTGACGGAGGACGCGGTGGTCGACGAGGGGAACCAGTACAAGGTGTACGAGGCGAACCTGGAACGGGTCACCCTCGAACTGAACGACGGCGGATTCGACGTCGAGCTCCGACTCCGGCGAGACCTCGTCGACCAGTTCGGGAATTTCTGGTCGGACCTGGAGGGATCGAGCGATGGCTAACACCCCGGAACTGGTCGCGTATCTCCTCTCGAACGCGCTGGTGCTCCTGCTCGGCAGCGTACTCACGGTGCTGAGCGCGCTGGCGTATCGGCGAGCGGGCGAGTGGTCGTTCGGCGTCGCGTCGATCGGGTTCGGTCTCGTCACGTTCGGGTCGGTCGTCGAGGCCGTCTACGAGCTCGGAGTGCGCGGGAGTTTCTCCCTCTCTACCCGAGAACTGCTCCTGCTCCACGCGGTCGAGGGCACGATCATCGCCGTCGGGCTCGCGGCGCTTTTCGCCTCGTTACGCCGGTACTGAGACCCTCTCTCACCAAGTGAAAACGCCGGTCCGCCTATCGAGCGGGGTACCGACGGCTGAAGCGGTGGGTTCGTCGAGCGGAGAGGTCGCGATCGGCAGCAGCTGAAGCCGTTCTCCGGATTATAATAGTCTCGATCGACAATGACCGACCACCCATGTCGGTGATCCAGACCGTCAAGTCAGCGATCGGCATCGAAGGAGACGAAACGTCGACCTACGAGTGTAGCGAGTGCGGATCGACGTTCGAGACGGAGCGGGACCCGACCTCCTACTGGTTCTCGTGTCCGGACTGCGACGCCGACGGTCCGGTCGAGGACTGACCGTCGCGCCGGCGGCGGGTGAGGGGACTTTTGTCGGTTCGGATCCAATCGCCGTCAATGAGTCGCGCCCGCAAGCCCGAGTGGCTGAAGACCCGGCCGCCGTCGGGCGAGCGCTTCACGGACATCAAGGAGAGCCTCCGGGAGCGCGACCTGAACACCGTCTGCGAGGAGGCCAACTGTCCCAATCTCGGGGAGTGCTGGAGCGGTCGGAACGGCCCGGGAACGGCGACGTTCATGCTGATGGGCGACCGCTGCTCGCGGGGCTGTAACTTCTGCGACGTCGAGACCGGCGGGATGGATCCCCTCGACGACGAGGAACCCGAGCGGGTCGCCGACGCCGTCGCCGAGATCGGCCTCGACTACGTCGTGCTCACCTCCGTGGACCGGGACGACCTGCCCGACCAGGGCGCCGCCCACTTCGCCCGGACCATCGAGGCCATCAAGGAGCGCCACCCGGGCATCCTCGTCGAGGCGCTCGTCCCCGACTTCCAGGGCGAGGAACGGCTCGTCCGGAAAGTGCTCGACGCCGAGCCGGACGTGTTCGCGCACAACGTCGAGACGGTCGACCGGTTGCAGTGGCCGGTGCGGGACCGTCGGGCGAGCTACGAGCAGTCCCTCTCGGTGCTCCGGCGGGCCGCCCGCGACTCGGACTCGTTCGTCAAGACGAGCCTGATGCTCGGCGTCGGGGAGTACGACCACGAGGTCTACCAGACGCTGACCGACCTGAAGAGCGTCGGCGTCGACGTGGTGACGCTGGGCCAGTACCTCCAGCCCTCCCGGTCGCACCTCGAAGTCAGCGAGTACGTCCACCCCGACGTCTTCGACACGTGGGAGCGCGTGGCCGAGGAGGAACTGGGCTTTCTCTACTGCGCAGCGGGCCCGATGGTCCGGTCGTCTTATCGGGCGGGCGAACTGTTCGTGGAGAGCGTGCTCGCGAGCGACGCGAGCGAGCACGTCGAAGGCGAACGGGGAGCGTGAGCGACCCGTGAGCCGCTGTCCTGTGGATTGCGAGAGCGTGCTCGCGAACGGGGAGAGCGATCACGTCGAAGGCGAACGGGGAGCGTGAGCGACCCGTGAGCCACCGTCCTGCGTGACGGCGAGAGCGGCGAACAGCCGAGGGCCGGCGACCGACGATTCCTTCGAAGGAATACACTCGTCGGGCGAGTGGACGTTCGTCGCGTTCTGGTAGCGACAACCCCGCGAATTACCACGATCAACCGCCACGAGTGGGCCATTCACACAGCGGCGCTGGCAAGATTGGGCACCAGCGAAAGCTATTTACGAAAATCCTTATACCGACAGCGGTACTTGGTCCGGGTATGTTTCGGAGGACGATTCTATGAGTACCTTACAGCGCGATCCGGAGGACCGGGTGCAGGTCCTCGACGAGGACGGGCAGGTACGCGAGGGGGCGACGGTGCCCGACCTGTCCGAGGCGCAGCTCGTCGAGATGTACCGGGAGATGAAACTGGCCCGGCACTTCGACCAGCGGGCGGTGAGCCTCCAGCGCCAGGGACGGATGGGTACGTACCCGCCCCTGTCCGGTCAGGAGGGGGCCCAGATCGGCAGCGTCCACGCGCTGGCCGACGAGGACTGGCTCTTCCCGAGCTACCGCGAGCACGCGGCGATGCTCCACAAGGGGCTGTCGCTGAAACAGACGCTGCTGTACTGGATGGGCCACGAAGAGGGCAACGTCCGCGAGGAGGAGAACATCTTCTCGATCGCGGTGCCCATCGCAACGCAGATCCCCCACGCCACGGGGGCGGCGTGGGCCTCCAAGTTGAACGGCGAGAACCGGGCCTTTCTCTGTTACTTCGGCGACGGCGCCACGAGCGAGGGCGACTTCCACGAGGGGCTGAACTTCGCGGGCGTGTTCGACGTGCCCGCCGTGTTCTTCTGTAACAACAACCAGTGGGCCATCTCGGTGCCCCGCGAGCGCCAGACCCGCAGCGCGACCCTCGCGGGGAAGGCCGACGCCTACGGATTCGAGGGCGTCCAGGTCGACGGGATGGACCCGCTGGCGGTGTATCAGGTGACCGAGGCCGCCGTCGAGAAGGCCAGACACCCCAACCCCGACGAGTTGCGCCCGACGCTGATCGAGGCGGTGCAGTACCGCTACGGCGCCCACACCACCGCCGACGACCCCTCCGTCTACCGCGACGACGAGGAGGTCGAGGAGTGGCGCGCGAAAGACCCGATCCCCCGGATGGAGGCCTTCCTCCGGGACCAGGGGGTCCTCGACGACGAGCGGGTCGAGGCCATCCAGACGGAGATCGAGGACGACGTGGCCGACGCGATCTCCGCGGCGGAGGCGGTCAAGCGGCCCGATCCCGAGGAGATGTTCGCGCACGTCTACGAGGGGATGCCCGACCGGCTGGACGAACAGCTCGCGTACCTGCAGCGACTGCGCGAACGACACGGCGACGAGGCGCTCCTGGAGTGACAATGAGTCAGACCACCGACACCGAGGCAGAGGCAGAGAGCGACGAAACGCAGAGCCTGACGCTGGTCCAGGCGGTCCGCGAGGGGCTGGCGACCGAGATGGCCCGCGACGACCGCGTCCTCGTCATGGGCGAGGACGTCGGCGAGAACGGCGGCGTCTTCCGCGCCACGGAGGGGCTGCTCGACGAGTTCGGCGACGACCGGGTGATCGACACCCCCCTCGCCGAGTCTGGCATCGTCGGCACCGCCATTGGCATGGCCGCCTACGGGCTGCGGCCGGTGCCCGAGATCCAGTTCATGGGCTTCATCTACCCCGCGTTCGACCAGATCGTCTCGCACGCGGCGCGCCTGCGGACGC